>JACQHA010000092.1 GCA_016199255.1 Deinococcus sp. | reverse complement strand
TTGCCGTCCGGCGACCAGGCTGGGCCGCGGTCCTCGAAAGGATCATTGGTGAGCTGGACGAGATCGGTACCATCCGTGTTGACCACATACAGGTCGCTCTGGCCATCAGCGCTGGCGCTAAACGCCAGGCGGGTACCGTCAGGTGACCAGGTCGGTCGGCCATGAGGGACCACGGCGACCACCGGCACCCAAGTGGGTGTGCCGCTGGCCAGCGCCAGCGGTGCTAGGGTCAGGAGCAGAACCCACCTCATCGCCGGATCATCACCTGCTGGGTCAGGGAATCTGTGGTGGTGCCGTCGGTGACGGTGAGGGTAATGGGATACGGCACCTGAGCGGGACAGGTCACCCGGATCAGCGGATCGGTGAGGCTGAAGCCTGGCTGCGGCACACAGTGGGAAATCGACCAGCTGAAGCGCAGGTTCTGCCCGAGGGAACCTCTACCGTCTAAGGTGATGACATCTGTCGGCCGGCTGATAAACGGCGGCTCAATGGTGAACATCGCCTGTACTAGTGCCGCAGCCGGAGATGGTGCCCCAGGCGCCATGGGCCTCCCTTCCTCAGCCATCTGAGCCATCTCCGGCTGCGACGTGCCACTGGGCGCGAGGGCACTGATGAATTCGGCAGTATCTTGGCTACTGGCTACGACCAACCGGATCTCCGCTGCCCCGCTGCCATCGCACAGCACCACCGGCTGGGGATCGCCGGCCCCAGAGCCTGGGGCGAACCGGCAGTGCTGGTCCAGGGTCCAGCGGTAGGTCACCGGCAGCGGCTGCCCATCCCTGACGCTACCTGAGTAGGTCTGGCCATCGAGCTGAATCGGGGTGGTGAAGCTGTCGCCCGGTGGCACCACTGGTGGATCAGCGATGAAGAAGGCCACCGTGTCGGCGCTCTCAATGGTGACACTCGCTGTGGATGCGCCACCATTAATGGTGAGGGTCACCGGATAGCTGGTAATGCCAGGACAGGTGACCTGGATCACTGCCTCCTCCAGGGTGAACCCGGGCTCCAAGAAGCAGTGGCCAATGTCCCACTGGTAGCTTGAAGCGCCAATAGAGCGGCTGCCGTCCAGGGTGATGACCGTGCTGGCAAAGCGCAGGATCACCGGCGGCGTGGCCAGGATCACCGCCTGGGGAGGAGGCATCTCCTGGGCCAGGGCAGCCGCAGCGCCAAGCAAGATGAGGAACATCAGCAGGTGTGTGCGCAAGTTCACTCCTTCATCAGCGCAGCTTCACCAAGATGGCGCTCACTGGGATGAAGCCATCGATCTGGTCGCGGTGCAGCCAGATGGACTGATTGGAGAGGAACATGGCCATGTCGGTGGTGAAGCGATCATTGGTGACCTGCCAGTGGCCATTGTGCCACGCCACTTCGCTGGCCAGCACCGGGGCCCGGCCCACCTCCTGGGCGGTAGGCAACGCCGGGTGGGGGAAGCCAGCTGGGCCGCCGGTCGCCAGCTGCAAGCCGGACTTGAGCACCACGCTCTCATAGAATGTGATAAGGCGCTCTACCGCCAGCTCCTGCAGCTCTGGGTGGTTGGAGTCCACCAGGAAGAACCGCGCCGCATTCAGCGCCGCCACCACTGCCCCCGCCTCCTGGGGGTTATAGATCACGTCGCCGCCGCCAGTGGTCTGGTACGCTCCAGCCTGATCGTTCCACAAGGTCTCCAGGAACTGCAGGCCGGCAATCGCCCCCTCTTGATAGGCGCGGTTACTGCTGAGGCGGTACGCTTCCAAGAGGCCGTACACCTTGCCGGCTGCGTCTTCAATGGTGTCCACCTCGGCATTCAGGAGGGCCTGAGCAGAGCGGTCGATCTGCGCCAGCGTCTGCCGCACTGAGGCAGCGCTCGTCTGGACGCTGGCATACCAGCCCAGGGCCTCTATGGCCAGGGCGTACTCAAACGCGGTTCTGGGCGGCACCGAGCGGGAGAGAGCCTGGAAGGCAGTGTCGGCGGCGCGCAGGAACTCCATCGCCTCTCTAGCACTGGTATAGCGCGGCAGGCGCGGGTCATTCAGCACCTGCACTAAATCGGCGAACGCCCACAGGGCATGGATCTGATCCAGTGCCGTGGGGCTGTCCATGAGCTGTCCAGAGGCATCCAAGGTGTCAAAAGCCCGCGTCCGGGTGTTGTAGAGCCTCTCGCGCAGGAGCCGCCCGGTGGCCTTGGCCTCCTCCACCAGCACCAGGCCGGCCATGCGGTCGGCGGGGCCAAAGTGCTCGTCAATGTGGAATTGTTTGGCCCATTCCAGCTCCTTGATCAGGGTCTGGGCCTGGGCTGCAGGCACCAGCGTCTGGTCAAAGCTCCTGGGATCCCACAGCGGGTTATCAGCATTCTGCGGTGTTGGATCACCAGCGGCAAACACCCCCTGCAGCAGCGCCATCGGGGGCGGCAGCTGGTCCAGGGGCAGCCCCACCAGCTGGGCCATCTGCCGGGCGGCGGTCATGGGCATCTCCAAGGGCACCCCGAGCCCACTCATCATGGCGAGCGTACCCACGTTGTAGCGAGAGATCCAGTACCCAGCCTCCTGCACGGCAGCGAGCCCGAACGCCGGCACCGGCTCAGCCGACGAGCCCAGGGTAGCCGCTGGTGTGGGCTGCTGGGGGGTGGCAGTGGCTGCCACCAGTACTGGTTCACCGGCGGTGGCTGATCCTCGTCCCGTCGAGATCACCGGGCAGTTGACCAGCATCCCCGCGGGGCGCAACTCATAGCCACTGGCCTTGACCGCAGCTTCACTGCGGAGGGAGTCGGGGACGTAGTCTGGGGGGACAACCACGAATGTTACTGCCCACAGGTCGGTGTAGCCCGGCTCGCCGGGCACAGTGGGGAGAATGTTCCCCTGCCCGTCCACCGGCATCGGGCTGCCGTCAGCGTTGAACCCCCGGACCAATACGTAGACAGGGGCAATAGGAATGATGCCGTTGGTGGCGGGGTGCTCCCCGAAGTCGAGATACACGACAGGCTGGTCATTGTACCAGCTCCTCACCAGCTGCACGGGTGGGATGATAGGTGCCGCATCGTCGGTCACCATCGGCCCATTGATCACGATGCCTGGGTCCATTTGCTGAAACCCTGGCGTTTGAAGCGCGGCCTCCAGGGCCTCCACACTGCGCAGGCTGTTCGGCCGATAGCCAGCTGGCACCTGGATGTAATGCACCTCGCGGAAGGTGCTGTAGGTGGCATCACCGGGCAACGAGTCCACAATGGGGTCCTGCCCGGCGAGCCAGTGCGGGGTCCCATCGGGATCGAGGCCCGTGATGAACTGGTAGAGATGGCCAGTTCGGGGGCTGGGTTGGTCAAACGCATAGTAGAACGTGGGTTGCTCATTCCACCAGCCACCGTTCGACGTGAGGGTTGCCGTGCCGCTCGCCAGGGCGCTGCGCAGCTCCTCGATGGTGAGCTGATCCAGGACCCCAGACACCTGCCGGGCGCTGACCAGCTGCGGCTCGGCTGGCGCGGGCTGTGCTGCTTGAGGCAGCACACTGAGGGCGGCCTGGAGGTCACCCACCTGCGCCTCGACCCGGCGCTGGGAGGCCAGGAGTTCTTCCAACACCCCACGCACCTCAGGCGGCAGGCTGGGGGCTAGCACGACGGGTGGTGCAGCCTGGGCCGTGGGACCGCTCCAATGGACCTGCCGGTCCAGCGAGCCAAACCTGGTGACCGCGCTGATGCGGGCGCTCCCGGCCTGGGCGGTGTCCAACACCACCCCGGCTCGGCCGTCTGGCCCACTCTGCACCGTGAAACTCACCAGGGCACCAGCCTCCAGGGGCAGCTGGGTATTGGTGACACTCCCACTGGTGAGCACGGCGACCACATACACCGCACCCGACCCAGTGTTCTCCACCTGCCACTGCACGTCTTGGCCGGCCAGGTTTTGGCCAGCAATGTCCCGCACTGCGACCGCAACATGCTGTTCTCCTGGTCCACCGTCGAGCACGTTGGCGGTGACCTCACCCGACGCCACCCCACCGGGATCCGCCCGCAACAAGACCAGAAACCCCTGGAGATCTGGCGTCTGGGCGCTCGTCGAGAGGAGCAGAGCCACGGCGCCAACCGCAATCACGACTCGTCGTACAGCTCTCACCAGCATGGACCTCCGCTCACGCGCTGCTCTCACAGCGATGAGCGTAATCTCCCGCGCGGTGCTACAGCTATTAAGTACTTAACTCCCTGGCCCTTGGCTGAGCTGCACAGCGTCACCACGGCGTCAGGCCACGTCCCAAGGTTCTGGTCCCAATTGTGGCCGTTGATCTTTCACATCGGGAGCGGACCGCCCAGGGCAGGGACGATCGTCCGGTGGTCTGTCAACCACTTAACTGCATCCGGACTTCCCTGGTCTGTACTGTGAATGCACGATGATCCGAGTGTTGCTGACACTCATGACCGTGATCACACGCCTCGATTGTGCTCGGCCAGGGAGCGTACCAGGACAGACGAGCCCAGGAGGGACCGCAGAGCGCCGTCTGTCCGTGAGTGATGCGGTCGAAGCCCAGCTCGCCGGCGTGCTGGGGAGGTGAGGGGGTATCATGCTCGCGGCAGGAGTGGTCTGAGGAGACAGTATGAGGAGTGAAGCCAAGGGGGCGCTCGCCATGGCGCTGGAGGACACCAGATTCTTTGATACCCTCAGCCCAGATGACCTGGCCGCTATAGGGGAGATCTGTCCAGACCAGGTGGTCGAACCTGGCGCTTTTCTGTATCACCAGGGTGATCCAGCGGACGGGCTCTATGTCATCAAGGACGGGCAGGTCAGAGTGTCCGTGGTGACGACCGACGGGTCGGAGCGGGTGCTGCAACTCATCGGCCCCGGGGAGGTGGTGGGCGAGGCGTTCCTCCAGGAACCGTACCGGCGCACCCAAGCCCAGGTCACGCTCAAGGCCCGGATCTGCCCTATTCGCCGCCAGGCGTTCTTGCAGGTCTTTCAGGCCCGGCCAGCGATTGCCCTCCAATTCGCCACCCTCCTCTCCGCCCGGCTCGACGAGTGCCGGCTGCTCATCGAGGAACTCACCTTCGCCAGTGCGGCGCAGCGGCTGGGTCGCTTGCTGCTGCGGCTCAGCCCAGGGCAAGGCCCGGTCACCGTGCGCCTGCCCAGCCAAGAGGAACTGGGACGCATGATTGGGGTGTCCCGGGTGACCGTGAATGGGATCCTGGCCGCCTTTCGCCAGCGGCAGCTGATTCGCAGTGCTGGCCGCGAGCTAACTGTGATTGACCGGCCATTACTGGCGGCCTTTCTGCACCTCTGACTGAGCGCGCTCCCACCGCAGATCTTGACAGTGGCGATTCCTGGGACCCAGGCGTTCACCCCTGCGAGGTCGCCGTCGTGCCACGTGTCTTGACAGGGCGCGAGCACGGTCTGTTGCCACGCCGCCGGGGGCACCGACTGGGACGGCGGCGGGCTATCGGGCGGTGGCATAGGCCAGCACGCTCGCCACGACCAGGCATGCGAAAGCGATGGCCGTGAGGGCGGTGGGAATGACCATCTGTGACCAGGTCTCCACGAGGAGGCCGATCAGCGGGGGAAAGACGACACCGCCCAAGCCCGCGCTGACGAGGACGAGCGCCGTCGCCTGCGTGACCCTGCCGGGCAGGGTCTGGCGGAGCCACGCCAGGCTCGTCGGAAAGATGGGGGCCAGGGTGAACCCGGCCAGGAGGTACGTGTAGGGAGCGAGGGCCGGGTGGTGACTCAGGGCGAAGAGGGTGCATGAGGCGAGGGCCGCACTGACCACCAAGCGAGGCGCACGGACCCGGAGGCTGAGGGGGACCGCGACCAGGCGACCGAGCACGATGGCACCCCAGAAGAGTGAGGTAAACAGTGCCGCGCTGGTCTCACCTTGTATGGGGGCGAGGTGGGTGGCTTCCCAGCTCCCGGTCCCGGCCTCCCGACCAACGTAGATGAAGAAAAGTAGGAGGAACCCCACGAGGATCCAGGAGCTAGAGGTTCCTAACGCTGCGGGAGGGGACGGACGTTCGGCCCGGTCTGTGATGGGGAGTCGGGAGCCGAGTCCAATGAGCGTGACGCTGACCACAGCGGGCACGAAGAAGGCCCACACCGCGTTGTGTGGCAAAAACAGCGCAATGGCAAGTGGCCCACAGAACGACCCGATGCCCAGCATGGCACTGAGGAGGTTCATCGCCGCGGTGCTGTGGTGGCCAAAGCTCTCGCCAAACAGGAGCGTAAAGCCCAGGTTCACCCCGCCGAACCCCAAGCCGATCAGCGCGGCGGAGACGAGGACCAGTCACCACGCCGGGCTCACGGCCATGCCGCCGCTGCCAGTCGCCAAGAGGACGGCAGCGGCGACCAGCAAGCGGCGGTAGCCCAGGCGATGGAGAGACGCACCAGCCAAGATGGTGCCGACCATGGCACTGAGGAAATGGAAGCTCACCATGAGCCCGAGCTGGGACGCCGGCACCTGATAGCGGGTTTGGAAATAGGGAAAGGCCGGACCATACATCGCTTGGAGCGCACCGATCAAGAGGAAACTCGTGAGGCCAAGGCTGTAGAGAAAGCGGTGGGCACGTGGCTGGGCGGGAGCAAGGTCTGGCGCCATAGGTCATCCTTCCTGTCCTGAGTGACAGCGTACGTACTTCTGGGTCCGGGAGAGACCAGATGGGAACAAGCCGTGCACCCCAAGACAGCGCCTACGGTGTCTCACACGCCACGCGTGGCATCGAGTCTCGGGGAGTCCGAATCTAACACCACAGCCAGGCCAAGCCTCTCGAACAGCTGAGGCTCTCAGTTGCGATCAGGAGAGGTAGTGGAATCGGGCGCACAGGTCCCCAGGACGCAATGGGAGCCTGCAGAACCTCATTTGTCCAGCGTACTATTGGTCTCTGAGGCGCCGCAGTCAAGCACTTAACAGCGGCGAAGGTGGAGGTTGGCAAGCACCTCCCACCGTGCTGAGGTTCCAACATAAGCTACCCATGTTCGTCTCCCAGCCCGTATTTCTTTAGCACGTCTCGGCGAGTGCCGATCCCTGGCGGGACCCCAGCGAGGGGGACGCCGAGCAGGAGGGAGTATTCGGCCACAGGAAAGATCCCGTAGACCCCCTGGGCAAAGA
>JACQHA010000081.1 GCA_016199255.1 Deinococcus sp. | reverse complement strand
GCGCGCATCTTCAACACCTACGGGCCCCGGATGCGTGTCAGCGACGGGCGGGTGGTGTCGAACTTCATAGTGCAGGCGCTGGCCGGCAAGCCGCTCACCGTCTACGGGGACGGCCGCCAGACCCGCAGCTTCCAGTACGTCTCCGACCTCGTAGAGGGGGTGGCGCGGCTGATGGCAGTGAGCCACCCCGGGCCGGTCAATCTGGGGAACCCAGAGGAATATCCAGTGCTGGCGCTGGCCCAGCTGGTTAAGGAGCTGACAGGTAGCTGTCATATCGTGCTCCAACCGCTCCCCGAGGACGACCCACGCCAGCGCTGCCCAGACATCACTTTGGCCAGTACTCTGCTGAAGTGGAAGCCCCAGGTGAGCCTAGTGGAGGGCCTGAGGCAGACCATAGCCTGGTTCCAGGAGCACGTTGGGATAGACCAACCGGTACAGCACAGGAGTGGCAAGATATGAAGGGTCTGGTGCTAGCAGGCGGGCGGGGAACGCGGCTGCGCCCCTTGACTTATAGCCGGGCCAAGCAGCTGATCCCAGTGGCAAATCGACCCATCTTGGACTATGTCATAGAGGACCTGGCAGCAGCTGGAATTCAGGACATTGGGATGGTAGTGGGAGACACCGCCCAGGAGGTCCAGAGCGCCCTTGGCGACGGGAGCCGCTTCGGCGTCCACCTCACCTATGTTTACCAAGAGCAACCTCTGGGCCTGGCTCACGCGGTGAAGATCGCACGGGATTTCCTGGGAAGCGATCCGTTCCTCATGTACCTGGGCGATAACCTGCTACAAGGAGGCATTACCGATTTCGTACGGGAGTTTCAACGCCGCCAGCCAGATGCCCTCATCCTATTGACCAGAGTGCCCAACCCACAGGAATATGGGGTGGCAGTGCTGGTAAATCACCAGGTGGTCAAGCTCGTTGAGAAGCCCCGGGAGCCGCCCAGCGACCTGGCGCTGGTTGGGATCTACCTGTTCAACGCTGAGGTGCACCAGGTCATAGATACTCTCCAGCCCTCAGCGCGGGGGGAGCTAGAGATCACCGAGGCTATCCAGGGTCTCGTGGACCGGGGCCGGACAGTGCGTCCCTGTCTGGTGCAGGGATGGTGGAAGGATACTGGGCGTGCCGAGGACGTGCTAGATGCCAACCGCTTGGTGCTCTCCAAGCTCCAGCAAGGCCGGGTAGCTGGCCTGGTAGACGAGACCAGTGCTCTGTTAGGACATGTGGTGATCGAGGAGGGAGCCCAGGTAACCCGCAGCGAGATCCGGGGGCCAGCCATCATCGGCAAGAGGGCGCGGATCATTGATTCTTATGTAGGGCCCTATACCGCTATTGGCGAGGACGTCCTGGTGCAGCGGACGGAGATCGAGTTCAGTGTAGTGCTGGGTGGCACCCGGCTCTGTGACCTCCCCGCTCGACTAGACCGTTGCTTGGTGGGCCGCGATGTGGAGATCACAGGTACCAACCACCTCGCTAGAGGTCGAACTTGCCAAATCGTCGTGGGAGACAGCTCCCGGGTGAGGATATGACCATGATCCGGGACGTCCAGCTGAAGCCGTTGACCGCACATGCCGACGAGCGAGGCTACTTGATGGAGATTCTGCGGACAGATGACGAGATCTTCGAGGGCTTCGGCCAGTGTTATGTGGCCAAAAACTATCCGGGGGTGGTGCGAGCCTGGCACTATCACCGGCTCCAGACCGACTACTTCGTCTGCGTCCACGGCATGATCAAAGTAGCCCTCTACGACCTGCGGGAGGACTCGTCCACCCGTGGCGAGGTGAATGAGTTCTTCCTGGGCGAGGACCACAGAGTGGTCCTAAAAATCCCAGTGGGGGTGTACCACGGCTACAAGACAGTGGGCACTGAACCATCCCTCCTGCTAAACTTCCCCACCCGGCCCTACAATCCCCAGGAGCCGGACGAGTACCGGGAGCCCTACAACAGCCCGGAGATTCCCTATAGCTGGGAGATCAAGATACGGTGATGAGCGAGTTAGCGTGGCGGAGCATCCTGGTCACTGGCGGTTGCGGCTTCATTGGCTCCAACTTCATCCGCTATATGCTTGGCCGCTACCAGAACCTGCAGGTCGTCAACCTGGACAAACTCACCTATTGTGGCAACTTGGCCAATCTGGTCGATCTGTCCGGTGATCCCCGCTACATCTTCGTGCAAGGAGACATTGCCCGGCCTGAGGACGTAAAGCGGGCTCTTAAGCTGGGGCCAGCGGAGGTAGTGGTGAACTTTGCTGCTGAGACTCACGTAGACCGCGCGCTGCTGAGTCCCGGGGTGTTTGTACAGACTGACGTGTTCGGCACCTATACGCTGCTGGAGGCAGCCCGGCAGTGTGGGGTGAAGCGATACTTGCAGGTGAGTAGCGATGAGGTCTATGGGCCAGTGCTCACCGGCCGTGCTCGTGAGGAGGACCCACTGCGGCCTCACAACCCCTATGCAGCCAGCAAGGCTGGTGCTGAACTGCTCACGCAGGCCTACTACGCCAGCTTTGGCTTCCCGACGCTCATTACCAGAGGCGCCAACACCATTGGGCCCTACCAGTACCCAGAGAAGATCGTTCCCCTGTTCATCACCAACGCTCTGGATGACCTCCCCCTCCCGGTCTATGGCAATGGAGGAGCAGTGCGAGACTACCTGTACGTCACCGACCACTGCCGGGCCGTTGATCTGGTGCTCCAGCGCGGGGAGCCGGGGGAGATCTATAACGTGGGGACAGGACAAGAGATCACGGGGATCCAGGTTGCTCAGGCAATCTTAGAGCTTCTGGATAAGCCCCCCTCCCTCCTCCGCTTCGTCCAAGATCGGCCAGGCCATGACCGCCGCTACGCGGTGGATGCCAGCAAGCTGCGGGGGCTGGGCTGGGAGCCAGTTTATGGCTTTCAGGAGGCGCTGGCACAAACGGTGCAGTGGTATGTCGCCAATGAGCCCTGGTGGCGCCCTCTCAAGTCAGGGGAGTTTCAGGCGTACTACCTCCAGCAATACGGCGAGCGGCTGCGCCAAGCCCTGCTAAACACTGGGGCTGGAGGGGGGCAGAGGTTGGGATGAGGCATCTGGTCATTGGAGGGGCAGGGTTCATTGGCTGCAACGTCGCTGACCACTTCGCAGCCCGGGGAGACCAGGTGGTGGTGTTCGACAATTTCTCCCGCCGCGGGGCTTTCTTGAATGCTCGCTGGCTTTTAGAGCGTCATCCCCGCCTGCAAGTTGAGTCAGGTGATGTGCGGCTTGACCTCGCCAAGCTGGAGCACCTGGTGGGTGTGGCAGATGTGGTCTACCACCTGGCAGCCCAGGTGGCGGTAACTACCTCGGTGGCTAATCCACGGGAAGACTTTGAAGTCAACGCTCTGGGGACCTTCAATGTGCTT
>JACQHA010000080.1 GCA_016199255.1 Deinococcus sp. | reverse complement strand
CCCGCATCAGGACCCGCTTGCCAGCAAGGTCAATGTCCCGAACAGTCTGGCGGTTCATCATGCTTAGATGTGGGTGATGTACGCCACCAGGTCTGCCACCCGGCAGGAGTAGCCCCACTCGTTGTCGTACCAGGCAATCACCTTCACCAGCTTCTCCCCCAGCACCATGGTGGAGAGGCTGTCTACAATGGAGCTAGCCGCATTACCCTTGAAGTCTACCGACACCAAGGGCTCGGTGCAGTACTCCAAGATCCCCTTCAACTCCCCTTCTGCCGCGGCCTTGAGCGCCGCATTCACCTTCTCCACCGTGGTGGCCTTGGCCACAGTGGCGGTGAAGTCCACCACGCTCACGGTGGAGGTGGGTACCCGCAGGGCAAAGCCGTCGAGCTTCCCTTTCAGCTCCGGCAGGACTAACGTCACCGCCTTGGCGGCGCCGGTGGTGGTGGGAATGATACTGGTGGCTGCCGAGCGCGCCCGGCGCAGGTCCTTGTGGGGAGCGTCCAGGATGCGCTGGTCATTGGTGTAGCTGTGCACCGTGTTCATGAACCCGTGCTGCACGGTGAATTGCTCGTGCAGCACCTTCACCACTGGCGCCAGGCAGTTGGTGGTGCAGCTGGCATTGGAGATGATGAAGTGCTTCTCCAGGTCGAGTTTCTTGTGGTTCACCCCCAGCACCACCGTGATGTCTTCGCCCTTGGCAGGGGCGCTAATGATCACCCGCCTGGCGCCGGCCTGCAGGTGCAGGGCGGCTTTCTCACGGTCCGTAAACAGCCCCGTAGACTCTACCACCAGGTCCACGTTCAGGTTGCCCCAGGGCAGCTTCGCCGGGTCCTTCTCAGCCACCACCAAGATCTCCCGGCCGTCGATCACCACGGCTTTCTCGGTGGCCGAGACTTTGCCCGGGTAGATGCCGTAGTTGGAGTCGTACTTGAATAGATGCGCCAGGGTCTGGGTATCGGTGATATCGTTGACCGCCACCACGTCCAGGTCGGGGTGCTGCTCGATAATCGCTTTCAGCACCTGGCGGCCAATGCGGCCAAACCCATTGATGCCCACTCTCATGTATGGTCACCTCCACGAGCGCCCAGCGCTCGACGGCGGATTATAACATGGCCTTTAGGGCCGGAGAACGGTCACTCCGCCATTTGGCCTACTGCCCAGCGGGGCGAGGGTACGGTACTGGTTCTGGGCCCACATGGTCCCCTGGTCCGCGTAGTGCGGCGAGCTAGGGTCACCAGTTTCACCGACTGCCAGGACCGCTCTCGCATCACCACCCACTTCTGCCAAGAGGCGCAGAACGGCGCCAAAGTCCTGGCGAAAGGGCACAGGGGCGCTGAGATCAGCCTGCCCTGGGCCAGGATCTACTGTATGGCCATCACCTTGCCGGGGCAGTGGCCCCACGCTCAATGCCGGATCAAGCCTAGCCAGCTCGTGAGGGAGAACCGCGGCGTGCAGGCGGTCCCAGCGCCAGGTAGCGGGATCTGGTCCTAAGCGCTGGCGCAGGAAGCCGAGCGTCTGGGTTAGGCCGCCGAGCCCCCGGCCATAGCTGCTCCAGACCTGGAACAGGCTGGTGCCTATAGAATCGGCAGTGGCCCGCTGGTCCCAGGCGCGCAGCAGTTCCAGGGCTTGCAGCGCGGTGCTGTCCAGGCGAGAGGTATCGACGCTGGCCAGCAGATCTCGCACCTGCTCTTGGGCACCAGGCACCAACACATCAGCCTGGATAGCGCCGAAGCTATTGAGGCTATGCTGGCTGTTTGCCGCCAGCAGCTCGCTGATCCGCTCCTGGCGGGCATAGGGCCAACCCCGGCCCAGGTACACCCCAGTTGATACCGGTGGTGCGCCATTGGCCGACGCCACAAAGCCGCCGGGAGGGTTGATCACTGTGGGTAGCTCGCTGGGATCCACAAACCCCTGCCAGCCCAACTTCGGGTCTTCGCAATCCCTTGGGGTATCGAACCGCTGGCGGCGGGGGAAGCGCCCGCGCACCAAGTGAGCGATGTTACCACTGTCGTCTGCGGCGATGATATTCATATCAGGCACTCCCAGGCCGCCAGCGGCCTCCTGGAGCTGAGCGACACTGGTGGCGCGCCACACTTCCACAGTCACCAGCCGCTCATCGGGCAATGCCTGAGCACCAGCCCAGCGCAGGCTGCGCACCCCGCGCCTGGTGCGCTCCAGGACTGGCCCGAATTCGGTGTACTCCACTGCCTGCCAGAACACCGGAACCCGCAGCGGCCCCCAGAGCCGCACCCAAACTATTGGCCGCTGGGCGTCAATGGTACCCAGCCCATGATCGGTCCGGTACCGGCGCTGCTCCTGCCCCCAGCGGCAGAAGAACTGATCGGCCACGTCCCCCTCGAATGCCGTGAGACCCCAGGCCAGATGGCGATTCCGCCCAATCACCAGCCCCGGGACCCCAGGCAAGGCGAAGCCCTGAGCCCCTTCCTCACCCAGGTTCAGCGCCACCTCCCACAAAGGCCCGGGCTGGGTCAGCGGCAGGTGCGGGTCATTAGCTAAGAGTGCCCTTCCGGTGGCACTGCGCGTTGGGGCCACTGCCCAGGCATTGGAACCAATCGAGGGAATCGGGGAGGGGAGCGAGCCGGGACTATCGTCAAACAGGTTGCTGAGCATGAGTGCCATAGCGCGCCACACCACCAGGGAATCAGTGGGCCGCCAGGGTTGAGGGCGGTAGTGAAGCAGCTGGAACTCCCGAGGCAGGTGGTGCTGCCGGAGGTACCAGTTGACGCCAGCAGCGTAGGCCTCAAGCGCTTCTTGCTGCTCTGGTGGCAACTGGGCAAAGAGGGCGGTGGCTACTTCTTCCAGCCGGAGGGCCCGCAGGCGATAATCCATGACTGCCTTCCCCCGGCCCTCGATCTCTGCCAGGCGGCCGGTGCCCTGCCGCCGCCAGAGGTCCATCTGCCAAATGCGGTCCTGGGCGCTGGCATAGCCCTGGGCGAAGTAGAGGTCCCAGCTATTCTCGGCGAACAGGTAAGCCACGCCCCAATCGTCGCGCACCACCTCAGCACCCACTTGCGGGCCAGGCCCGCTATAGCGCGGTTGGAGCAGAGTCCAACTAATGCCGCCTAGGAGTACCACCGCGGCTACTATCCACAGAAGTATCCGGCGCACGCTGCGATTATAGAGGTGGAGGCTGACCCATCGCAGTACAATCAGACACTGTGGAAGTGTTGCGCTCCATGCTGCTGGCTGTCCCTCACGGCTTTTCCACCAGGGGAGGGGGCGTGAGCCCGCCGCCGTTTGATTCGCTGAATATGGGCACAGGCCGGGGCGATGACCCGGTGCTGGTGGCAGAGAATCGTCGCCGCTTTCTGGCGCAGGTGTTTGGACCAGGGGAACACCGCTTGGCTCTGCTCAAACAAGCGCACTCGGCCCGGGCAGTGGTAGCCAAAGCTGGAGAACGCCTGCAGGCCGACGCGCTGGTCACCAACGAGCCTGAGCTCATCCTCGCCGTCACTGTCGCGGACTGTTTCCCAATAATTTTACATGATCCAGATAGACCTCTCCTAGCCACCGCCCACGCCGGGTGGCGAGGAACCTTGAGCGGCATCGTGGAGGCCACGCTCACCCTCATGTGCCAGCAGTTTGGTGCTGATCCAGCTCGCCTGCAGGTGGCCATCGGTCCGGGGATTGGCGCGTGTTGCTACGAAGTGGGGCCGGAGGTGGCAGAGGCGTTCCAGGCAGCAGGCAAGGCAGATGGAGCGCTTCACCCCGGCAGGGGAGACCGCTTCCTGCTGGACTTGGCGGCGATCCACCACCGAGTACTAGAAGAATCAGGCGTCTCGCCAGCTCAAGTCGATCAGCTACCTTATTGCACCAGCTGCCGGGCGGACTGGTTTTTCTCGCACCGGCGCGACCAGGGCCGCACTGGCCACATGTGGGCGGTGGCCGCGCTTCCCGGGGGGTGAACCAGCGCTGCCTGATATAATCAGCTTTGGCCGTTGGTGGCCAGGGCATGGCAAATAGCTGGGAACTCAGGCGGCACGTCCGCAAGCTAGTGGCGGCAGAACAGGGGATGATTCACAAAGGAGCGTCCCAGGCGGTGGCATTGCTTTATCCCAGCGCGTACAACGTCGGCATGTCGTCGCTGG
Source organism: Deinococcus sp. (assembly GCA_016199255.1). GTDB lineage: Bacteria > Deinococcota > Deinococci > JACQHA01 > JACQHA01 > JACQHA01. The sequence continues at coordinate 5,617 of JACQHA010000080.1, read as the reverse complement.
GCTACCAGACTATTTACCGGGAGATCAACAGCCGCCCAGATACGGTCTGTGAGCGGGCCTTCTTGCCTGATGTACCAGACGCCTACTGCCAGAGCCGCACCCCGCTGTTCAGCTTTGAATCTGAACAACCCATTATGAACTTCCCCATTCTTGGCATTTCCATTGCTTACGAGCTGGAAATTACCGGCTTGATCCAGCTCCTGGAACTGGCTGGCCTGCCACCCCTGGCTAAGGACCGGGGCCCCGATTATCCCCTGGTGCTGGGAGGTGGGCCATTGACCTTCTCCAATCCCTTGCCTATCGCTCCTTTTGTGGAAGTGATGATCCTGGGCGAAGCGGAGCAGACCATCCACTCTTTCCTGGACTGTTACCAGGCCCAGCCGGACCGGGGAGTGCTGTTGGAGCAGCTAGCCAAACAGCCGGGCTTTTACGTGCCAGCAGTGCATGGCCCGATCCTGCCCCACATCGCCCAGGCTGACGACGAGAGCCTGCCAGCCTACTCGGCCATTACGACGCCGCATACTGAGCTGGCCAATATGTTCCTAATCGAGGCGGAGCGAGGCTGCTCCCGGGGCTGCACCTTCTGCGTCATGCGCCGCTCCACAAACGGAGGCATGCGCCTGGTGGCGCCAGAGAAAATCCTCTCCCTGGTGCCTGCCGAGGCAAAGCGCGTGGGCCTGGTGGGAGCAGCGGTGTCTGATCATCCCAGGCTGTGCGACATCTTAGAGCCCCTGGTGGATTCCGGCCGGGAGATCGGCATTTCCAGCCTGCGTGCCGAGCGGCTCACCCCGCGCTTGGTCGAGCTACTGCGCCGCGGTGGGTACCAGACACTCACCGTAGCCAGCGATGCCCCCTCGCAGCGGCTGCGCGACCAGATTGAGAAAGGCATCAAGGAACAGCACCTGATCCGCGCCGCCGAGCTGGCCAAGGCGCACGGCCTGCGGCTGCTGAAGGTCTATATGATGATCGGCCTGCCCGGGGAGACCGATACCGACATCACCGAACTGATCGCCTTTAGCAAAGAGCTGGCCAGCATCATGCCGGTAGCCCTGGGTATCGCGCCTTTTGTAGCCAAGTTCCATACCCCGCTGGATGACGCGCCCTTCGAGGACCTGAAGAGCCTAGAAGCGAAGCTGAAGCGCCTGCACCGGGAACTGGGCGGGGTGGTCAAAATGCGGCCCACCTCAGCCCGCTGGGCCTGGGTGGAGTATCAGCTGGCGCAAGGTGGGCCGGAGGCCGGCCTGGCGGCGCTGGCCGCCTATAGAGCTGGCAGCAGCTTCGCCGCCTGGCAGCAGGGCTTTGGCGAACGAGGCACTGGCGCCCCGCCTCTGTTCCCACCATTGGACGCCAGCCAGTGCCTGTCAGAAGCGGGTTAGCTCTTCTATTGGACAATCTAGCTGGCCATGGGCTCCCTGGAGCTATTTCATACCCCAGAGCCGCCGTATGTGTGCCGCCTGGCCACTGACCAGGTGTCGGTGCGCTTGAAAGTCACGGGCACAGTGGAACGCTGTGGCTTGGAGTTCCAGGGGCGGTCAGTACCCATGCAGCTCTTGGGGCAGCTGCCCGGGGAGGAAGTGTACCAGGCAGAAGTGCCTTACGAGAGCCAGGCGCCGTACCGGTTCCAGGTATGGCAGCACGGCCAACTGCACTGGCTGGGGAAGGGCGGATCTGGGCCGGAGGTTGAGTCCTTCGTCCTCCCTGATCTGGTGCCGTTTCTCACCCCCCAGTGGGTGAAAGATGCGGTCTTTTACCAGATTTTCCCCGATCGCTTCGCCAACGGCGATCCTGGCAATGATCCTCCTCAGGTCGAACCTTGGGGCGGCGAGCCCACCAAGAGCAATTATTTCGGCGGCGATCTGCAGGGCATCGTAAAGCGCTTGGATTACCTGGCGGAACTCGGCGTGAACGCTCTCTATCTTAACCCTCTCTTTGCCTCCAGCACCAACCACCGCTACCACACCAGGGACTACTACCAGATTGATTCCCACCTGGGCACTAGCGAAGACCTACGCCAGTTGGTGAAAGCCTGCCACCAGCGGGGCATGCATCTCATTCTCGATGGGGTCTTCAACCATACTGGTACCGACTTCTGGGCGTTTCGGGCCGCAGAACAGCACGGGCCCAGCTCCCGCTACTGGCACTGGTACACCTTCCGAGGCTACCCCGTGGTGCAGACCCCGACGCCCAACTACCTGGCCTGGTGGGGGCTGAGGGAGCTGCCCCAGCTCAACCATGCCAACCCTGAGGTGCGGGAGTACCTGCTGCAGGTGGCTGAGTACTGGATCAGGGAGTTCGATATTGATGGCTGGCGGCTCGACGTGCCCAATGAGATACCCCACAGGTTCTGGCAGGAGTTCCGCCGCCGCGTAAAGGCCCTCAAGCCCGATGCCTATATTGTCGGCGAGATCTGGGACCAGGCCACTCCCTGGCTCCAGGGGGACCAGTTTGATGGGGTGATGAACTACCAGTTCCGGAATGCGGTGCGGGATTTCGTCACCGGAAAACTGGACGGTGCTGGCCTGGCGCACGCCCTGACACACGTCTACCTCGAATACCCGCCTCCCGCCTGGGCGGCGCTCTACAACTTGCTGGATTCCCATGACACCGAGCGCTTCTTTACCTTGGTAAGTGGAGATGGAAGGCTTTTTCAACTGGGCCTGGCGCTGCTCTTGCTGTACCCAGGCGCTCCGGCTTTGTACTACGGCGATGAGGTGGGGGTCACCGGCGGCAAGGACCCGGAAAACCGGCGCTGCTTCCCCTGGGAGCCACAGCAGCAGGATCGAGCCCTCCAGTCCTGGGTCCGCCGGCTGGTCCGGCTACGCCATGCGCATCCCGTGTTGCGCCATGGCCACCCTTGGTGCGCTGGGTCGGGGGAGGTGTTCACCTGCCGCCTCTCCCTCAATGGCCAGGCGTTACTGCTGGTGCTGAATCGCGGCGAGCATACCCACCTGGCGCTGGGACTGGCCAAAGCTCGCGAGCTGTTGAGCCATGCCCGCTACGTGGCCGACGCAGCAGGCCTGATGGCGATCCCACCGCGCTCTGCGTTACTGCTGGCGCCCTAGGGCCACTTCCTCTGAGAGGAGACTCACTGCGCCAGAATCGTTGAGCGCTGCCAGGCTGAGGAAGTACTCCCCTTGCGGCAGCGGCAGGCTGAGCTGGGTCTCGCCGTTAATCAGGGTGAAGTCGGTGATGGCGGTGGAGCTCGCCTCCCGGGCAGCCAGCAGATAGTGGCTGGCGCCGGGCACTGGCGACCACAAGAGGCGGAGCTCCTGGCCAGTGGCGAAGGCCCGGGGGGGCGCCGGCCGACCTGGCGCCGTGGCATAATTGAGCAGGATCACTACAGTGGCCTTGGTGAGCTGCGCCACGTTAGCCGCGGAAACGCTGCTGGGCAGGTCCTGCGGCGTGTGCTGCAGCTTGGCGTTCTCATTAAGCTCTGTGAACCGGCCCACTGGGTAGCCTTGCTGGTAGAAGGACACGTGGTCGCTGTAGCGGTCGGCGCGGTCCAAGAAAGGTAATAACGAGAACCGGTAACTGGGCAAGTAATGCTCCACCAGCAGCTTGGCATAGCGGCTGAGCTGCCGGGATGGCCCATGGTCGGGGCTAAAGAGTCGTATCCCACCGGCATTCAGGGCGCCAGTGTCGCCCGAAATGCCGCCAATGACGTCGAAGGAGAACACCCCCTCAATGCTCAAGTTGGCTTCCAGCCGGCCCACGTAGTTGATCGAGCCCTGCCGGTCCTGCTCTTCGGCGCTGAAAATGGCAAACACCAGCGTGGCGTCCAAGAGCTGCCCGGTCCGCGCGACGTGCTGGCTGAGCAGGCGGGCCACCTCTAAAACCAGGGCTACGCCGCTGGCATCGTCGTTGGCGCCGGGAGCCTCTGGGGCAGCGTTCTGGGTGGACCGGGGGTCGCCGCGGGTGTCCAAATGGGCGCTAATAATGAAACGCCGCGCCGGGTTCTTGCCTGTCAGCATGGCAAGAACATTGTGCTGGGTACTGCGCACCCCGGCGACGGTGGCGCTGAAAGGCACATCGCGCACCTCCAGCACGTTTCCGGCCTCGCTACTATACTGGCGCAGGGTGTCTGATACCCAGCGCCGCGCTGCATCGATGCCGCGGCTGGCCCCTTGGTCGAAGGCGTTGGTGTGCCTGGTGCCGAAGGCGGCGAGCTGTTCCACAGTGCGGCCGATGCGGGCTTCATCCACCTGGGTGAGGAGTGGTGCCACCAGGGCGTTAGTGGGCAGCGTCCGGACGAAACTGGGGGGCACAGGAGATGGGGTGGCAGGCTCATTGGCTGGGGGAGCGGCCCTGGGCTTGGGTGGCCGGGCTAGCACGAGAGCCAGCGCCACCACCCCCATAACCAGCACCACGAGCACTACTGGCAGGAGCCAAGGGGGGGCCGGGCGGCGGGGCGCCACTGGCTGGGGGGCTGATGCTTGGCCGTTGCTGGGGTGGCGCGGCGCTGCACGCCGCTTGTCGACTGGGGCTGGGGTGCGGTAATCCCTCACAGTTCTCCGCTCCATTACTGCAATGACCTGGCGGCACCGGCTGGCGGCTGCACCGTGGCCAGGGGCGTGCCGTCAGGCTTGGTGGGTACCAGAAAGCCGCCCGAGATAACAATACGGAAAGCTTCCTCGGCACTGAGGTCTAGAGGAATCACCTCCTGAGGCTCGACAAACACTACAAAGCCAGAGGCGGGCATGGGGCTGGTGGGAATCAGCACTGCCAGCAGTTCCTTGCCGGCAATCAGCCGCCCATTGGTCCGCCCAGTAACAAAGCCCAGCACCCAAATGCCGCGCCGGGGGTATTCAATCAGGGCGGCTCTGGTCAGGGTGGTTTCGGAGCGCTCAAAAAGGGAGCGGGAGATCTGTTTGGTGGCGCCATAAATATCCCGGATGAAGGGCAAGGTGGCAATCAGCCATTCGCCGGTGGCTACCACCCGGCTACCGATATAGGTCCGGGCCAAGAGCCCTACTAGGTAAATCAGCAGGAGCAAGGCAACCAGGCCAACTATGGGCAGAGCAGGCTGGATGGGCGGAGGGATGTCACTGCCGCCGCTGACCAGCCGGTAGAGGCTGCGGAAGAACCGGCCAGAGGAGTTGTAGACCAGCGCGGCAAAGTAGATGGTGATGCCAATGGGTAGCACAACCAGGAGCCCGGCGAAGAAGGTATTGCGCAGTGAGCGAATGAGCCGTCACCTCCCTGAATACTCGAGCATTATAACAGGCGTCTAGGACGTTGGTGCCACTCCCGGGGGGAGGCAGTAGCCGCGCTCACTTTACATGATCCAGGTTAGCCCCCAACACCCACCCCATCAGTATCCCATAGCACAGCCGTCTTTGCGGGGATCAGAACCAGCCTGGAGCACGCCTTCGTCCCAGTCAATCGCAATGACTTGTCCACCGCCGAAGCCTCCGTAGGGCAGGTCAATCTGGAGTTCGTGGCCTAGCTGGGCCAGCGCCTCAATGACCGCCTGGCCAATGGCTGGCTCCACAGCGACCTGCGCTCCCTCCAGGCAGCGGAAGCGCGGCGCTTCCAAGGCCTGTTGCGGATCCATGCCGCAGTCCACCAAGTTGGACACCACCTGCAGATGGCCCTGAGGCTGCATGAAGCCGCCCAT
>JACQHA010000079.1 GCA_016199255.1 Deinococcus sp. | reverse complement strand
CCCCACTCGGTGTACTCCGAAGCCTTTGTCACCTTCGAGAAGGACCAGGTGTACAACCAGCACGATGCCGAGGGCTTCATCCGCCTCAACGCCCTGCGCATGCGCATCCGGGCCATGTTGCAGCAGTAAGAGGAGGCGTGGCGTGGCTAAAAAGCTGTGGGGCGGCCGGTTCAGCCAGCCCAGAGACCAGCTAGCTGAGCAGTTCACTGCCTCCATCGGCTTCGACCGGCGGCTCTATAAGCACGATATCGCCGGGTCCATAGCCCATGCCAAAATGCTGGCCAAACAAGGGATCATTTCCCCCAGCGAGCGGGATCAAATCATCAGGGGGCTAGAGGAGATCAGGGAGGAGATCGAGCGGGGGGAATTCGAGTTTAAGCTGGAGCTAGAAGACATTCACCTCAACATCGAGCACCGGCTCACCGAGAAAATCGGTGAGGCAGGGCGCAAGTTGCACACTGCTCGCAGCCGCAACGACCAGATCGCGCTGGACATTAGGCTGTACTTGCGGGAAGAGATTGGTGCCATTCTCAGTCTCCTAGACACCGTGCGGGCAGCGCTGGTGGAAACCGCGGAGCGGGAGCTAGGGGTGATTATGCCTGGCTACACCCACCTGCAGCGCGCCCAGCCAGTGCTGCTCTCCCACCACCTCTTAGCCTACTACCAGATGTTCAGCCGCGACCGGGAGCGGTTCCAGGACTGCCTGAAACGGGTCAACGTCTTGCCCCTGGGAGCCGCCGCCCTGGCCGGGACCTCGTTTCCCATTGACCGGCACTACGTGGCGGAGCTCTTGGACTTCCCTGCCGTCAGCGAGAACAGCATCGACACCGTAGCCGACCGGGACTTCATTATTGAGTGCTGTGCCGCTATGAGCATTTGCGCCATGCATCTTTCCCGCAGCGCCGAAGAGTACATAAACTGGTCATCAGCGGAGTTCGGGTTTGTGGAGCTGCCTGATGCCTTCACTACCGGCAGCTCTATTATGCCCCAGAAGAAGAACCCGGACGTGCTGGAACTTATGAGGGGAAAGACCGCTAGAGTGTACGGGGCGCTGCTCCGGGAACTGGTGGTGATGAAAGGCTTGCCCCTGGCCTACCACAGTGACATGCAAGAGGACAAAGAGGCCCTCTTTGATGCCCTGGACACCCTCAAGGCTTGCTTAGAGCTTTATGGGGCCCTGGTGCCCCAGGTGAAGTTCCAGGCAGTAGCTATGCGCCAGGCGGCAGGTGGGGGCTATAGCACTGCCACTGACCTGGCAGACTACCTGGTGCGCCAGGGGGTGCCGTTCCGCAGTGCCCACGAAGCCGTAGGGACAGCGGTGCGCTACTGTTTAGAACAAGGCAAGGAACTCTCAGAGCTGAGCCTGGAGGAGCTGCGGCGCTTCGCTCCTCAGGTGGGTGACGACGTATATCAATACATCACGGTGGAGCGCGCGGTGGCGGCGCGGCGCAGCTACGGCGGCACCGCTCCCGAACAGGTCCAGGCCGCTATCGAGCGGGCCAGGCAGGAGCTAGCGCGACAATAGGAGCAATATGGCCGAGGCAGTGGTAAGTCTAGCGTCTCTCCCGGTGGAGCCCAAGCCGGCGCCGCAGGAGCTGGTGCGCCCGGCAACCATTGGCGACGCCCGTAGCATCCACGACATCATCAAGCACCACGCTGACCACGGCGAGATGCTGCACCGGCCGCTGAATATCTTGTTTGAAAACATCCGCGACTTCCAGGTGATTGCCGTGAACGGCACCGTGGTAGGCTGCGTGGCGCTGCACGTGCTCTGGGAAGATCTGGCGGAGGTGCGCGGCCTGGCGGTGCACCCTGAGCATCAGGGCCGGGGCTACGGCAAGGCGCTGGTGCTCTCCACCATCCCCGAGGCCATCAGGCTGGGCATTCCCACCTTGTTCGCCTGGTCCTACCGGCCTAGCTTCTTTCGGCAGCTGGGGTTCAAGGTCACCGACCGGGAGCACCTGCCGCCCAAAGTGTGGTCGGAGTGCCTGCGCTGCAGCAGTTACCCCACCTGCGGCGAGACCCCCCTGATCCGCCCCACGGTGCTCGATGGCGCGGGGCCAGCGAGGTGAGTGGCGTGGAGCGGCCGGCAATTCTAGCTCTGGAAGACGGCACCATCTACCAGGGCGGGGCGTTTGGCGCTCAAGGCTCTGTGGCCGGCGAGGTAGTGTTCAACACTTCCATGACCGGCTACCAGGAGATCCTCACCGACCCCAGCTACCACGGGCAGCTAGTGACCATGACCTACCCGCACATTGGCAACTACGGGGTGACCCAGGAGGACATGGAGTCCCGGGCGCCGTACGTCAAGGGCTTCATTGTGCGGGAGTTCTGCCGGCAGCCTTCCAACTACCGCGCCCAGAAGACCCTGGAGCAGTTCCTGATTGACTACGGCGTGGTGGGCATCGAGGGCATTGACACCCGGGCGCTGGTGCGCAAGATCCGGGAGGGTGGCGTCGTCAAAGGAGTGATTGCCTCCGGCAACCATAACCCCCAGGAACTGGTGGAACAGGCCCGGGCCCACCTGGACATTGACGGGCGGGACATTACCCCGGAGGTGACCACCCCGGCACCCTACAAGCTGGACAACGTGAAATCCGCCCCGCGCATTGTGGTCATGGACTTTGGCATTAAGACCACCATGCTGCAGAAGATGCGCGCCGCCGGCGCCGAGGTGCTGGTGGTGCCGGCGCACACCACTGCCGGCGAGATTCTAGCCCTTAACCCTGCTGGGGTCATGCTCAGCAATGGCCCTGGCGACCCCGGGGCGGCTACCTACGCCATTGCCACCGTGCGCCAGCTCGTTGGCCAGGTGCCGCTCTATGGCATCTGCCTGGGGCACCAGCTCCTGGGGCTGGCGGTGGGGGCCAAATACTTCAAGCTGAAGTTCGGCCACCGGGGCGCTAACCAGCCAGTGAAGAACCTGATCACCGGGCGCATTGAGATCACCGCCCAGAACCACGGCTACGCAGTGGACCTGGACTCCCTGGAGAAGCTGGGGTTCCTGCCCACCCACGTGAACCTGAACGACGGGACACTGGAAGGCATGGCGCACCGCTACCATCCCATTTTCAGCGTCCAGTACCACCCTGAGGCCAGCCCCGGGCCGCACGACGCCGGCTACTTGTTCCAGCAGTTCATGCGCACTGTCCAGGAGCACCCTAACGGCGAGCCTGTCAGGCCGGTGGCGGTGGGGGGACGGTAGGTTCTTCCTAGGGACCCGCGCCCCCTGTGGTAGAATCTGCGCCGATGCCGCCCCGGACTGATTTGAAATCGATCCTGATTATTGGCTCTGGGCCCATCATCATTGGCCAGGCGGCGGAGTTTGACTATTCCGGCACCCAGGCCTGCAAGGCGCTGCGCGCCGCCGGCTACCGGGTGATTTTGGCCAACTCTAACCCGGCCACGATTATGACCGACCCGGAGGTGGCAGACCGCACCTATATGGAGCCGCTGACGCCAGAGGTATTAAGGCTGATTATTGCCCGGGAGCGCCCTGACGCTCTTTTACCCACTCTGGGCGGGCAGACCGGGTTGAACCTGGCCATGGCGCTGCACCAAAACGGCACCCTCAAGGAGTACGGGGTGGAACTGATCGGAGCCAACGCCCAGGCCATCAACAAAGCCGAAGACCGCGCCGAGTTCGCCCAGGCCATGCGGAAACTGGGGCTGGCCATCCCCCAGAGCAAATTGGTGCACTCTGCAGCCGAGGGAGTAGAGTTCACCCAGAGCACCATTGGCTACCCGGTCATTATCCGCCCCTCGTTCACGCTAGGCGGCACTGGCGGCGGCATTGCCCGCAATGAAGCGGAGCTGCGCAGCATTTTAGAACAGGGGCTTCTGGCCAGCCCAGTGCATAACGCCCTGGTAGAGCAATCGGTGATTGGCTGGAAGGAATTTGAGCT
>JACQHA010000089.1 GCA_016199255.1 Deinococcus sp. | reverse complement strand
GCCCTGTGTGGCTGCCCCAGCTCCAGGACGAGGGCGGACACATAGGTCCGCCCCTACCAGGGATAATCAACCTTTTCACAAACCGCTGTAGAGTGTCGCTCTAATGTTTCTCAGGGGCTCTGAGCTGGAGGCTGCTGGGTCTGGGCGCTGGTGCGGCGCCTGAGCCTGGGTGCGGCCAGCCGAGGCTGCAGGGTCATGAGCAGTGGTCCCAAGATAGCCATCACCAGTACGTATAGCGCAGTGAATGACTGAATAGTGCTGCCTACTAGTAGGGGCAGGGCCGGGCTGGCAGCGGCCAGTGAAGCCAGCACCAGGGAGAACTCGCCCCGGGCAATGAGATTTACTCCTAGTGCTAGGGCGGCTCGTTGGGAGAGGCGCTGAAACCGGCCAGCTGCCAGGCCGGTGAATACTTTGGTGGCGCTAGTGAGGAGCACTGCTCCTACCACTAGAGGTGCTACTCCCCCCAGGGTGCGGGTGTCAAGTTCCATGCCTACATTGAAGAAAAAGAGCGCCACGCACAGGTCCCGTAGGGGAGTAAGTAAACGCGCACTGCGTGGCGCCTCTGGGGTTTCGGCCACGACCATGCCTGCCAAAAATGCCCCCACTGCCGCCGAGATGCCCAGCTGCTCGGCACCCACGCCTACCAAGGTGACAATGCCAAAAAGGATCAGGATCAAGAGCTCGTCTGGCTGGGCTAGAATCGGCGCTACCCATTTGGTGCCATAGCGGGCCAGAGCCACCATAAGGGCGAAGAAGGCAGTGGCTTTAAGAAGCGCCCAGAGCAGCGGTAATAGCTCGATGGCACCCAGGCTAGCTACACTGGCCATAATTGTCAGATATATGGCGATAAACAGGTCTTCAAAGATCAGAACCCCCAGGGTCAACTCAGTCTCGGGATTGGCACTGCGCCCCAGGTCCAAGATAGCTTTGACGATAATTCCTGAGCTGCTGACGTAGACAATACCGGCTACAAATAGCCCGCCCAGCACTCCCCAGCCGGCGGCTAGGCCTAAGAGGAAGCCGATGGGGAGGTTAATCAGCACGTCGGCGGTGCCGCCCCAGAGAATCGGCTTTCCGGCCTGGAGCAGCCGGCCCACTGAGAACTCCACTCCCAGGTAAAACAGCAGGAAGATAATGCCCAGGTCTGCCAGGCCGCTGAGCACCTGGTTCTGGGCCAGAAAGGGAAAAGGAGGGAAGGGGCCTAAGAGGATGCCGGCAAGAATGTACGCCGCCACTGGCGACTGCTTCAGGGTGCCCGCCAGCCTGCCCGCCAGGTACACCCCCAGGGCCGCTACCCCCAGCGGTAGTAAATCGTTCACTCCTGCTCGCCGCTCATCAGGCGGTCAAACGCCTGCACCTGGGCCCGGCTGCCAATCACCACCAGGGTGTCGCTAGCATGAATCATCTCGTTGGGCATGGGGTTAGGCAGGTTCCCGTCCTGGCGCAAGATAGCGATGATGGAGGCGCCAGTGACCTGGCGCACCTGGAGCTCGGCAATGCTCTTGCCAATACAGGGAAAGCCCTCTTCTACCTTGAACCATTCAAAGGCCAGCTCGCCCAGGGTCAGCTCCAGGTCCTCTACTACCTGGGGCTTGAAATAGGCCCCGCCAATAATGGCCCCCACCTGCCGGGCCACCCGGTCAGTCATGGTGATGCTGTCGCAGGGCATGTCCTCGCCCTTCTTGATGTGATAGAGCTCCCGGTGGCCGTCGATGCCCACCACAATCACCAGCGCCCCGTCTTTGAGGGGCACGGTGTACTTCTTCCCAATGCCAGGAAGTGTGGCCTCGGTAACGTTACTCATCGCGTCCCAGCATAGCAGAACGCTTCTTAGGGCTTCGCGCTCCGGGTCAGGTCGCAGACGGTTTCAGCGAATTCCAGCACCCCACCCAGGGCAGCGCACACATTAAGCCGGCCCCAGCCGGTTTCTATGTCAGGGCCGGGAGATTGCAGATCGGTGGCGGCGCTTTCCAGGGTGCTCTCCACCTGGGCCGGGGTCAGGCCTGGGTTCTGGGAAAGGAGGAGCGCCGCCGCGCCTGAGACGAAGGGGGTGGCAAACGAGGTGCCATCGAAGAACTCGTACTGGCTGTCTGGAGCGGCGCTGATCACCGTAGAGCCAGGGGCCATCAGGTCCAGGTAGCTGCCGCGGTTGGAGAAGAACGCCCGGAACCAGCCGCTGTTTTCAGTGGCGCCCACGGCAATTAAGCCAGGCAGGTCAAAGGCCGCTGGGAAGTGAGGGGAAGACCCTAGGTCCCCCTCGTTGCCCGCTGCTGCCACCACCACTACCCCGCGCTCCAGCGCCTCCTGGATGGCCTCCTGTACTAAAACGCTGGGCTGCTTGCCACCCAGGCTCAGGTTGATCACCTCTGCCCCCTGGTTCAGGGCATGGCAGATACTGGCGGCCACGGCGGGGGTGGTGCATTCGCCATCAGCGTTGCAGGCCTTGATGGGGATCAGGCTGGCCCCAGGGGCGATGCCTACCACACCGGTCTCGTTCCTCCGGGCAAGCGCCAGCGCCGCCACCCCGGTGCCATGGCCGATAACCTCCTCGCTCATAGTGAACAAATCGGTGATGTCGTTTTGGCTCCCCTCATCGCTGAAGTTGATGGCACTCCCGCCCACGGCACTGCCTGAGAGGTCAGGGTGCGATAGGTCAAAGCCAGTGTCCACTACAGCAATGCGCTGGCCCTGGCCAGTGATGCCCTGAGTCACCAGATTGCCCATGCCCACCAGCGCTGGCTCGGGGCTGGACTCACCCGGGTCGCTCACAAATCCAGCGGTGCCATAGCGCACCTTGGGGTCTACTCTTAAGAGCCCTTCGGCGTCTGGGTCGCCGCCCAAGGCGATGATCAACTGCTCCAGTCCCTGGTTCTGCTGGTCCTCGAGTACAGCCAGCAAGCTGGAGCAGAAGCCACTGCCGCCTAGGGGAAGCAGGTTCAGGAGTGCCAGGCCGTTTTCCTCGGCCAGGGCGCTGATGGCGCTGGCGCTCGTACCAGGCGTGAACTGGGCTACGATCTGGCCTGGGATGAACTCCCCGGTGGCCGTCGCATCTAGCCGGCTCACGGTGGCGCTGGCCTCCAGGTTCTGGAAGCGGGCGGTGATGTGCGCCACGCCTATATCGCTGCCCACAATAACAGTGCCATCGTCGTCCACCACTGCCACTGCCAGGTTGTCAGAACTCCAGGTGGCTTGGCCACTAATGTCCAGTGGCGGCTGTCCCGGCTCGCTGAAGAGCGCCTTGAGGTTAAAAGGAAGGGGAGAGCTCAGGAATACCAGGCTCACTGGCGTCACCTGGAGCACCCCAGGCAGGGGTGGACAGCTCACTGCTGTCAGCGCCAGCAGTGCAGCCACGAGGATTGCTCGACGCATACCCACTCCTTCCCCTCAGGCCAAGGCGAGCCCTATTCTATACGGCACTTCTCCTGGGAGCCAGAGGACGGGGGCTCCTCGGCTTCTGGGCCATGGGCTGCCACTTGGCTGCTGGCCAGACAGACGCGCACACTGGAGGGGCCTAACACGCTGGAGCAGATGTCTAACATGTAACTCAAACAGAACCGGCCTTGACTGTACCGCATAAGCGCCTCCTGGGCGGGAATGGTTCCGGCGGCCTGGTCGGGCAGGGCGCAGGCCGCCGGAGTATAGCTCCTCCCGATCCCGAGGTTACCTTAGAGCAGGGGGTATGAAAACGTCATGAAAGCTGGCCGGGCCTTACCGCCCCAGCTTCTTCAGCTGTTCCCGGCTCACCTCTAGCTCCGCCTCGCCACCTGGGGCCGGCTTTAAGAGGGCGATGCTTTTCTCCAAGTGCTTGCGGGCTGCGTCTGGGCGCGCCAACCGGCCCTGGGTGCGGCTGGATATGCCTTGCACTATGGAATCGTCGCTGGTTTCGGCTAGCTCCTGGCAGCGCTCCGCCCAGGCCTTGGCCTCCAGCCGGTCCCCGGCTTCCAGGGCCAGTGCTACTAGTAAGTCCAGGGCAGGTACGCTCACCGCCGGCACGTTGAGCTCTTGAGCCAGGGCCAGTGCCGATTTTAAGTGAGTCTTGGCCTGGCTCCGGCCTAGCCGGTGGCACACTCGCCCCAGGTGCAGGTGGCAATCGGCCAGGTCGCGCCGGTCGCCGACCTCTTGCAAAATAGCCAGGGCCCGCTCCAGGTGCTCTAAGGCCGCCTGGTCTTCGCCCAGGCGGTGGCTCACTTCCCCCAGGTTGAGCAGGGCCAGCGCTAAATCGGCCCGGGACCCGGCCCGCTCCGCCTCTTCTAAGAAATGCTGGTAGTTCTCTCTGGCCCGGGCGTAGTCCCCCTGCAAAAAGTACACTGCCCCCAAGTTGTTGTAGCCGGCTGCCGCCTCCAAGCGGTTCTGCATGGACTGGTCCAGCTCCAGCGCCCGGGTGTAGGTGGCAATGGCATCGCTGAAGCGCCGGCGCCGCCAGTAAAAGTTCCCCAGGTTCTTTAAGGTACGGGACAGGCCGGGCTTGTCGCCGGAGCGCTCCTGCAGCGCCAGGGCCTGGCGGTAATAGCTCTCGGCCTGGGGGTCTCCCTGGACATCGTAGGCATTCCCCAAGTTGTTGTAAGACTCAGCAATGCGCCGCTGGTCGCCCACTGCCACTCTTAATTCCAGGGCCTGGCGGTATTCCTGGGCGGCGATGTGGTAGTCGCCGCGCAGAAACGCCACGTAGCCCAGGGTATTGTAGATATTGGCCCGCTCCGCTCTAGCCTCGCCGTTATCTATTTGATCCAGGAGCTGGAGCGCCTGGTGGCACAGCTCCTCGGAGCGGCCCAGCTCCCCTAGCCGGGGGTGCAGGTGCGCTCTAGCAGCCCAGAGACCGGCCCGGGCCAGAAGGTCGCCTGGGTCAAGCGCCGCTTCTGCCTGCTCTAGCACCTCCAGCGCTTCTCGGAACTCTCCCCAGTGGTCCAGGGTCCGGGCCAGGCGCCGTAGGGTCTCCACATGCTGCGGCGACCCGGCGGCGGCTTCCTGCTGGGTGTGGCGGTAGCACTGCACCGCGGCGTCAAACTGCCCGGCCAGGTGATAGGCGTCGCCGGCGGCCAGTAAATGCGCCAGGGCCCGCTCCCGGTCCTCCTCCTCCCAGAGCTCCCGCCCCTGCCAGTAGTGGTAAGCCAGCTCGGCCGAGCTGGCCCGGGCCCGCTCTGCCTCCAGCGCTCTGGCCACTCTCAGGTGCAGTAACGTGCGCCGGGCACTGTCCAGGCTGCTGGCCACCACTTCCTGGCCGAAGGCATGGCTGAAGCGGTAGGAGCCCTCTGGGGTAGCTTCAATCAGCCCGGTGCCGCGCAGCACCGAAATGGCCCGCACCAGCTCACTCTCGCTCCGGCCGCTGGAACGGCGCAGGGCGCGGAGCGAGAACTCCCTCCCGGCCACCGCCGCCGCCTCCAGCACTTGCCGTGCCTCGTCCCCTACGCCGCTCAAGCGCTGCTG
>JACQHA010000075.1 GCA_016199255.1 Deinococcus sp. | reverse complement strand
CTCCCTGAGCTCGCGCTGCCACTGGAAGGCAAGGTTGGCCGGGCACACGATCAAGATGCGCTCGGCGAGACCGCGCAGCTCGAGCTCGCGGATGAGCAGCCCCGACATGATGGTCTTGCCCGCGCCGGCATCGTCGGCCAGCAGGAACCGCACGCGAGCGAGCTTTAGGAGATAGTCGTAGACCGCCTCGAGCTGGTGCGGGAGCGGATCCACACGCGAGATCGAGAGCCCGAAGTAGGGGTCGAACTCGTAGGCGATGCCCAGGGCGCAGGCCTGGAGGCCGAGCCGAAGCAGGCGGCCGTCGCCGCTGTAGGAGTGCCCGGCGTCGAGGATCGTGAGGCGCTCGAGGTCAGTGGCGGTAATGGTCACTTTGCGAAAGCGCTCAGACTGCATGCCGACCAAGCCGACGACCCAGCTCGCAGGGCCGTTCGCCTGGACGGTCTCAACCCGCACCGGCTCGCTGAAGAGCGAACCGGTGAGGATCTGACCTGCGCTGATCGGGGGCATGGGACTCACTATCGCGTGTCCATCCTCACATGGCGTCCGTTGCCACAGGCTCGTGCCGCTTCTCGCTTTCTTGCGCGCACTGCATCGTGAAGCGAGGGCGGCCTAACTATTGATTATATTGTTTCCACATAAACCCGCTTTCGGGTCGTGCTTCCAGATAACACTCCAAGCGTAATCCTGCATAAGTTCCTTAGCGTCCTATACCCACTTCATCCGAGCACACATCTCGCCAAGAATTGGAGGAGTCCTCCTCACCAAACTGACTCCCCTCCAGATCCAAACCACCATCGGTGAGATTGCCGATATCGTTGGCGTCCGTACTGCGAACCTCTGCCGCACCCTACTGTTTAGCGCCCTCAGACAGGCAGTGCGTTGGCAGCTCATCTCCCGCAACCCAGCGGAAGCAGTAGACCCCCTGAAGGAACAGCTACGGGAGATGGCCCTCTGGACCGCAGCCGAGACGCAGCAATTCCTAGACGCCGAGCAGGAACACCGGCTCTATGCGGCCTTCTACCTCGCGATAGCAACAGGCATGAGACGGGGCGAAATACTGGGATTGCGCTGGCAGGACATCAGCAGCAACCTGATCTCCGTTCGGCAGTCACTGACTGTGGTACTCCACTACACCCTCGAAACTTCGACAGAGCGAAGAGCAGCGCCAAGCCGCCGCTATCAGTGTGCCAGACCTCTTGGCAGGGAACAGGAGCAGGACGATCAACTAGCTGTTGATTCTCGTGGTTGTAGATAGGTTGTAAATCCCTCAAAACAAGAAACCCACCCCCAACTCCCTGGAGATCTCCCCTTCCCGTCTCAGACGCTCTTTTTCGTGGTGGGCGTTACTGGATTTGAACCAGTGACCTCTTGAATGTGAATCAAGCGCTCTTCCACTGAGCTAAACGCCCAAGCGACCACTACTGTACTTAGGCTGCTTGGCACAGTCAAGCCTGTCCCCAGAGCTAGCGCTGGGCAGTAGCCGCGGGGCCAAAGGCCACATGCCCCCCCCCGACTGGCAGTGTGGATACCACGGCATTGCTGCTGGTATCAATTACCGAAACGCTGTTGCTGCGGCTATTGACAACATAGAGCCTGGTCCCGTCGGGCAACACCGCCAGACCCTCTGGCTTCCTTTGGACGGCCACCGTGGCCACAACGGTGTTAGTGGCGGTTTCGATGACCGACACCGAGTCGCCATCGAAGTTGGCTACATAGACCCTGGCCCCGCTGGGAGACACGGCCACGCCAGCTGGGCTCCGCCCCACGGCCACAGTGGCTACCACTCTATTGGCCACCAGGTCAATAACCGACAGATTGTTGGTCCGGTTGTTGGCCACATAGAGCCGGCGGCCATCAGGCGACACCGCCAACCCCTTCGGGCTGTTCTGCACTGCCACCGTGGCCACTACGACGTTGCTGGTGGCGTCAATAACTGACACGCTCCCATTGGCCAGACCACTGCTGACGTACACCTGGCGGCCATCGGGAGAGACCACCACCCCCTCCGGGCTTCGCCCCACCGCCACCGTGGCCACCAGCGCATTGGTGGTGGTGTCAATGACCGATACCGTGCCAGTGCCGATCCCGCTGGTTACATACACCCGGGAGCCATCAGGTGACACTGCTACGGCCCGCGGGCTCAGACCTACCGATACCGATGCAATGACCACCCGAGTAGCAGTATCCAGCACCGAAACACTGGCACTGTTCTGGTTTGCCACATATACCCGCCGGCCATCAGGCGATACCGCCACCCCCAGCGGTACATTCCCCACCGCCACCGTGGCTATGACCGTGCTGGTCGCAATGTCAACCACCGAGACCGTGCCAGTATCACGATTGGACACGTAGGCCAAGGTGGCGGACTGGGGAGCTGGCCCCAAGCTGACTACGCCGCCAGGCACCCTGCCGACAAACTGGCCGATTGATTCCGGCTCATTGCCCACCGCTATGGTATCGACCACGGTATTGGTGGCTGTGGCCAGCACCGATACCGTGCCACTGGTAGCGTTGGCCACATAGACCACAGCCCCATCAGGGGATACCGCCACGCCCCTGGGGCTATCGCCGACGGCCACTGTAGCGATAACTGTATTGGTCAGCGTATCAAGTACCGAGAGATCGTCACTGTGCCGGTTGGTCACGTACACCCAGGAGCCATTAGGATGCACCACCACCCCCACCGGCCCATCCCCCACCGCCACTGTGGCCACCACCGTGTTGCTAGTGGCGGCCAGCACCGAAAGCTCGTCGCTGCCCCGGTTGGCCACATAGGCCCGGGCGCCATCTGGCGACACCGCCACCCCAAAAGGCTCGGTACCCACAGTCACCGTAGCCACCAGCTGGTGGTTGGTAGTGAGAATCACTGACACCGTGCCACTATTGAAGTTAGTCACATAGACCTGGGTGCCGTCTGGAGACACTGCTACGCCCCGCGGGCTATCGCCTACTGCCACTGTGGCCACCACCGTATTGCTGGTGGCGTCCAGCACCGAGAGGTCATCGCTGCCCCGGTTGGCTACATAGACCCGGGTCCCATCAGGATGCACCGCCACCCCCACTGGGCCATCCCCTACCTCAACAGTGGCCACCACCGCAGCAGTGGCCGGGTCCAGGACCGAAAGGGTATCGCTGTCAAAATTGGTCACATAGACCCATGAGCCATCGGGCTGCACCGCCACACCCCAAGGGCCAACGCCGACGGCTATAGTGCTCACCACCGCATTGGTGGCAGTCTCGATCACCGACACGGTGCCACTTGCTGAGTTAGCCACAAAGGCCAAAGCGCCCACTCCCGCAGCTTGCATGGAGGCAGGAGGGCCCACCAGCAAGAAGCAAACACTGGGGAGCACTCCCAGCAGCAGGTGACGCAAGGTGAACTTCATGCCCTTCCCTCCTTTCCGGTGCTCAGGCTCTCTCCAAGGCAGACCGCCCGCCGCCCTGGCCCGCACCGGGGATATTGTGCCCAGTGCGGCCTCTTTCGCCAGGGTATTGTAGCAGTCCTCATGACTGCTGGTGCGCAAGCCCCTGGCCCTGCAGCACCAGGGCGGTTTGAACCCCCCCACCCTCTGAACTGGTACAGTCCAGCCATGCGGCGGTGGCTTTCCTGGGGGAACTCGGTATCTCCTTTGGCCTCATGTCCTTGGTACTGCGCATCTCCACCACCCGCCGCCTGGCACCGTTCACCGGCTTAGGGGAGAGCATGAACGCCGAGGAGAACAGACTACAGGAAGCCCGGGAGCGCAAAGCCCACTGGAAGCGCTGGGGACCGTACCTGAGCGAGCGGGCCTGGGGGACAGTGCGGGAAGATTACAGCCCCTACGGCAATGTCTGGGAGTTTGTCCCCCACGACCACGCCCGCTCCAAAGCCTACCGCTGGGGAGAAGATGGGTTAGCGGGGATCTGCGACCGGCACCAGTACATTTGCTTCGCTGTAGCGCTCTGGAACGGCCAGGATCCCATTCTCAAAGAGCGGATCTTCGGCCTCACGGGGAACGAGGGCAACCACGGCGAAGACGTGAAGG
>JACQHA010000074.1 GCA_016199255.1 Deinococcus sp. | reverse complement strand
GGGGGTAGCGGTGACGCCCGATGGCCAAGGGGTGTATGTAGCGAACGTGAATGGCAATACGGTGTCGGTGCTGGACACCGCCACGAATACGGTGGTGGCCGCCATCCCAGTGGGGGCTGGGCCGGTAGCCTTTGGCCAGTTCATTGGCACAGTATCAGCCAGCGCTCCTGCTGTAGTTACCACGGTACCGGTTGGCCAGCCTGCTCCTACGGTTCCAGTAACCACTACTATCTTTGTGCAAGCTCTCACGCCGATGACCCTGGCGTTTATCGCCAACTTTAACAGCTACGATGTCTCGGTGGTTGACACCACCACTAATACTGTGGTCGCTATGGTGGACGTAGAGGTTGAGCCTGCGGGTATAGCGGTGTCCCCCAGTACCTCCCGGGTCTATGTGGGGAGTGCAGGGGGGAACATCACAGTGATTGACACCACCACTAATACCGTGGTCGCCACTGTGCCGGCGGGGGATCGCCTCCGGGGGGTGGCGGTGACGCCCGACGGCTCCCGGGTCTACGCGGCGAGCAACTTTGGCCCTGTCTCAGTGATTGACACGGCCACTAACACCGTCATCGCCACGGTAGACGTGGGAGATAGTCCTTTCGGTGTGGCGGTGAACCCAGACGGCACTCGCGTCTATGTGACCAATCGTTTTGACAATACTGTCTTGGTAGTTGACACGGCGAGCAATACTGTGGTCGCCACGGTGGGCGTAGGGATCAGCCCTGTCGGTGTCGCGGTGCATCCTAACGGCTCCCGGGTCTATGTGGCCAACGACGGTAGCGATACTGTCTCGGTGGTTGACACGGCGAGCAATACTGTGGTCGCCACGGTGGGCGTAGGGAGTTTTCCTAGTGGGGTGGCGGTGGCTCCCGATGGCTCTCGGGTCTATGTGGCCAACTTTGGCAGCGATACTGTCTCGGTGCTGGACGCTGCCACTAATCTGGTAATCGCCACAGTTGAGGTAGGGGGTAGCCCATCTGGGGTGTCGGTAACTCCCGATGGCTCCCGGGTCTATGTGGCTAACCGAAACAGCAGTACCGTGTCAGTGCTGGACACTGTCACCAACACCGTGATTGCTACGGTGCCAGTGGGGGCTAGCCCGGTGAACTTTGGTCAATTCATTGGCACGGTGCTAGTAGCTACCTCAGTTCCGGTCCTGGTACAAACCCTGCTGCCGCTGGTCCCAGTCGATCCAGTAGACCTATTCCAGCAGCAGGTGGATGCCCTCAACCAGGGCGACGTGGCTGGGGTGTTGGCGACGTTGGCCGACGATGCCGTCCTCCTGAGTCTCTTCTGCCAGCCCTGTTCCGGCAGGGAAGCTATCCAAAGGAACATTGAGTTCCAGGTCGCTAATCAATTTCACCTCACCCTTACCCGCATCGGATCGTTCGACATTAATGGCAGCGTCCGGCACCGAGACATTGTCGCTAACACCGCAGTTGGTCAGTTAGAGGTGCGTGGTGATGTATTCCGAGCTCCCGGATTCCAGCGGGTTGTCGGCTCGTTCCTGGTGTTGGTGAGGGGTGACAAAATCACGTTCAGCCGCATTACCCTTGACCCTAGTGACCCGGAGACTGCGGCCTTTCTCGCTTTCATACAGGCACGCTCTCAGTGAATTTTGTCCCCAGGTTCAATAGGGCCGTGGCGACATGTGCGGGCCGCCACGGCCCCAAGGGTGTAAAGAGCCTGCCAGCTCGCTAGCTGCCGCGCACTGGGGAGGCTGGCGCCAGGTAGAAATCGGCGGCGGTAAACTGGGGCACTTCCCCCGCCACCCGCGCCACCAGGCACTCCAGGTAGAGCGTGGTGTCGATGATGTCCACAATCGCCGTCGACCCCACCTCCCCGTTGCCCAGCCCCCCATCAAAGTCGCCGCGATGCCCTAAGCGCTCGTGGTCCCCCCACGGCCCCCCGTGCAGCGCCCACTCGCTGGTCGGCATAAACTGCGCCGCCGCCGTCATCACATCCGCCCCCGCCCCCAGCTGGCTGATGTCCACCACCACCAGTTGCAGGTTCACCACGTTGCGCCCCAGCGCCGCCGTCGTCGGCACCGGCCCGATCACCCCCGCACTGCTGGCTAAAATCGCGTCCCCATCCCGGAAGTACACCGCCGCGGGATGCGCTGGATCCCAGAACGCAAAGTCAAACAGATACCCCGTGCGCGCCTGGTCCCACCCGTTCGCCGCCCCCACCAACCCCGTCAAGTCCGCGATCAGCTTGGGCTGGATGTACTCCAGGCGCTCCCCCGCCGGTGCCTGGCTCAGCCAGCCGGTGTACTGCTCCAGATGGGCGTTGGCGTACAGCACTTCGCACGCCGACACCACAAACGGCACCCGGGTGGCGGTGATCTCCTCGGACAGCGCACACTGCCCCAGGTCCAGCACCGGGGTCGCCGCGACGGTGCCCCCCACTAACGTCAGCGCAATCACGATGACCGGGATGCCACTGATGCCTAAAAAGGTAATGAAATTGGTTGAACACGTACCACCCGAGACGTACATAACTTTGGATCCTCCTTCACTGCGTGCTGGCTTTGGGTCTCTGCTCTCT
>JACQHA010000073.1 GCA_016199255.1 Deinococcus sp. | reverse complement strand
GTCGGTGCCCATGGGGAACTGGGCGCTGGGCGGCTGGGACACATGGGCAAAGTCCTTCTGTACTGGGCCGCGCGGCGCCAGCACCGGCGCTAAGAGGCCCGCCAGGGCCATGAAGAGTACCACGAGTAGCCCGGCCAGGGTGGTGGGGTTGCGCCTGAGCACATAGTGCGCCTCGCTGAAAAGGCGCAGGGGGGATGGAGCGGTGCGCACCGCGCTCACGTCAGCTCCACCCGCGGGTCAATGGCGGCGGTGCTCAGGTCCAGCAGCAGGTATATCACCAGGTACGAGGTAGTCACCAGGAGAATCATCCCCTGGATGGCTGGGAAGTCGCTGCCTAAAATAGCGTTCAGGGCATAGTTCCCCAGCCCCGGCCAACTAAACACGTATTCCACAATCACCTCGCCACCCAGGGCGAAGCCGTACACCGCGGCAATCATGGTCAGCACCGGGATCAGAGCATTGCGGAACGCATGGCGCCACACAATGGTGCGCCAGGGCAGGCCGAGACTAGTGCTGGCCCGCACAAATTCTGACTCCAGGGCCTCAATCATGCTGGAGCGGGTGATGCGGGTGATGGGCGCCATGGCGGTCACCGCCAGCGTCACCGCGGGCAAGATGAGCGCCGCCAGCGCCTGGCCGAGGGTCTGCCACTGGCCGGCCAACAGCGCGTCCACCGTGAAAAGGCCAGTGACATGAGGTGGCGACGTGGTCAGGGGCGGCAGCCGCCCCAAAGGCGGCGGTGCCCAGCTCAGCCGGAAGAAGAAGAGATAGAGCAACAACAGCCCCAGCCAGAAAATCGGAATGGACACCCCCAACACCGCCAGCACCCGCCCCACCTGGTCGCCCAGGGAATCTTTACGCAGGGCGCTTACTGCTCCTAGGGGCACGGCGATGAGAATGGCCAAGACCATGCCAAAGGTCACCAGCTCGAAAGTGGCCGGGAAGCGCTGCAAGAGGTCATTCAGCACCGGCTGGCCAGTGGTGTACGACACCCCCAGGTCGCCCTTGGTCACCACGTCGGCCACATACAGGACGAATTGCTGGGCAATAGGCAGGTCCAGCCGGGCCTCGTGTTTCATCTGGGCACGCCGCTCCACAGACACATAGGGCCCGGCCACTTTGTCAATGGGGTTGCCGGGCACAATGCGCGTCAGGAGAAACGCTACTAAAGTCGCCCCCAGGAGCACCGGCACCAGGAGCGCCAGACGTCTGGTGGCATAGCGGGCGATCCTCATAAGTAGTAGGTGGGGGCCCCGGCCAGCCCCGGGCCCCCTCACCAGGCGGCTAGTTCTTGTCCATGTGCACGAAGCGGGTCAGCTCGTCGTTGTAGTACACGTAGCCGGTGACGTTCTTGCGCATGGCCACAATGAAGTTGGGGTTATAGAGCAGTGCCCAGGGGGCCTCTTCAATCACAATCTGCTGGATCTCCCGGCTGCCGGCGTCGCGGGCAGCGGCGTCGTCAGAGAGCAGGAGGGTGTCAATCAGCTCATCCACCCGGGCGTTGCTGAAGTTGCCGTAGTTGGTGGGGCTGCGGGAGTAGAAATTCCAGAACAGGTGATAGAAGGGGTCGTTCACCCAGGAGATCCAGTTGTCCACAAAGAACTGGAGCTGGTGGGCCTGCTGGAGCTGGTTGAAGGCAGCGAACGCCAGCCGCTCAATCCGCACCGGCATGCCAACCTGCGCCAGGGCGTCCTGCACAATCACCGCGGTGCGCTCGTCGATCTCGTCACCGATGCGCACCGAGAGCTTAATGGCGGGGAGCCCCTGGCCACCAGGGAACCCGGCCTGGGCCAGGAGTTCCCGGGCCCGGTCGGGGTTAGTGTCATAGTGCCAGAAGGAGTAGTCGCTGCTGGGCATCCCCTCGTTCACCGGGCTGCGCGCTGGCCGGGCGTTGCCAAACGTCACCTGACTCAGGAGCAGGTCGTAGGGAATGGCGTAGTTCACCGCCTGCCGCACCAGTTGGTTGTCGAAGGGGGCTATGGCGTTGTTCATGATCAGGTGGTTGGTGCGGGTGGTGGGGATGGAAAGCAGCTGCACCCGGGGGTCGCTCCTGAACCGGCTGACCGCCGAGAAGGGAATCACGTCCACCATGTCCACCGCACCAGTGCGCAAGAGCAGTTCGCGTTGCGCCGGGTCAGAGATGATCTTCATAATCACCCGGTCCAATTTCGCCCGGTCGCCATAGTAGTCGTCCCTGGCGCGCAGCACGATCCGGTCGCCCGGGACGTACTCCTCGAGCACAAACGGCCCGTTACCAATGCCCAGGTTCTGGCGGAAATAGCCGGTGGCCCATGGGTCATCGGCGGTGGCATGCGCCTCAATCTCCCGGGGGTTCAGAGCGCTGGTGTTGTGCATGGTGTTGTTGAGCAGCGTGATGTTGTTGGCTTTAGACATGCGCATGCTCAGGGTCAGGTTGTCGATGACTTGGAAGGCGTCGCCACTGGTGACGGCGCCGCCCATGGAGAGCAGGAACACCGAGATGCCGCCACTGCCAAAGATCCGGCGGTAGCCGTTGACCACGGCGCTGGCGTCAATCGGCGTGCCGTCGGAGTAAGTGAGCCCTGGGCGCACGTGGAAGATCACCGTGCTGCCACCATCAGCCAGCTCGTAGGACTCAGCCAGCATCCCCAGGATCTGAGAGGTGTCCACTGTCTGGTAGGGGGTGCCGTCCGGCAGGGTGCGATTCACAACGGCGTACTGGGTGAGCTGGTCAAAGGTGTTCTGGATGGTGGTCTGGGACGGCTTGCTGCCTACGGTGAACCCGGGGTCAAAGGTGTCAATGTCCCCGGGCACTGCCACAATCAGGACTTTCTCGCCCTGACTGACAGCCAGCCCGAGCAGCAGGCCCAATGCCGTCACTAGCGTCAGCCTCAACAGATGTCTCATATGGTGCATTTCCCCTCCTTTAGATGCCACTTGCCTTTGCTCGCCGGGTTCCCCGGCTCGCTCTTTGCCTTGCCCAGCGCACAAGCGAAAAAATGGGCTGCTGGCGCCTGGTGGCGACGAAAGTTGCGCTAGCAGCGACGCGCAGCGTGCCGTGTATAATTATAGGCGGTAGCAGGCCAAAAGCAAGACGGCCCAGGCTCTATGCCTGGGGCGGCATAGCTTCCAGGGCGTGGGCCACTTCGTGGATGGTTTCTAAAGGGGTAGAGGCGCCACCAGCCAGGCCCACAGTGCGCGCTCCCCTGAAGCTCTCGGGATCCAGCTCGTGGGCCCCTTCCACGTGCACCACCCGCGCCCCGTGCTCCTGGGCGGCCTGCACCATTTCCCTGGTGTTGGCGCTGTTCTTGCCGCCCACAATGACAATCAGATCAGTAAGCGGCGCCAGGTCGCGGATGGCGAGCTGCCGGTCTCTTACTGGCCGACAGATGGTGTACTCCGCCACAGCCACGTCGCGGTAGCGCTTTCTGAGCGCCGCTGTGGTGGCGGCCAAGGTTTCGGCTCGCTTGGTGGACTGGGACACCAGGCCCACTTTCTGGTAATCGGGCAGCGCTGACACGTCCTGCGGCCCCTTGATCACCACCGGGTGGGGGATGCAGCCGGCAATGCCCCTGACCTCGCGGTGCTCTTTGTCCCCCAGAATGATCACCTGGCGCCCGCTGGCGTGGAACTCCCGCGCCGTTCGGTGGATCAGGTACACCAGGGGACAGGTAGCATCAACCACGTCCAGGCCCCGCTCTTTGGCCTGCTTTATAGTAGCGGGCGGCACCCCATGGGCGCTGATGATCACCCGCCCCTCCTCGATCTCCTCCAGCTTCCGCACCGTGCGTATGCCGGCCTGCTCTAGGCGGCGGATCCCTTCGGGGTGGTGCACCAGGGCACCCAGAGCGGTCAGCGGCCCAGGGGTCTTGGCCGCCTGCAGCGCCACCTTAAACGCTCTTTCCACACCGAAGCAGGGGCCGATCTTGTTGGCCAGCACCACCTTCATGGCTCTACTTTAGCACGTGGCAGCTGAATCGCGATTCATACTTTTCTTATCTAACCTTGACCATTCTCTTAGTTAGCCTGGGGTAGGGTGAGGTTGGGATCATGGTGCGATGGCAGGTTATTGGAAGTTGCAAAATGTTTGCAGGTAGCATAAAGTCTCAGTCCAAGGGGAGCTAGTGACCGGTATCGACTGGAACCAGGTACGGGAACGCTTCAAGCAGGGGGGATATGCCCTCACTGCCCAGCGCCGGCTGGTGTATGAAGCCCTGGCCCAGAGCGGGCGCTGCCACACGCCGCATACTTTGCAGGCAGAGCTGGAGCACCTGGGCATCAACCTGACCACGGTGTACCGTGCCCTGGAGGTGCTGGGCGAGCTGGAGCTGGTGGAGCATGTGCACTCTACCGCCGCCGGGCATGGCTACGCCGCCCGGAGTGGCAGCCATGTGCACCAGCTGGTGTGCCAGTCTTGCGGCCGGGTGATCGAGTTCCATCATTGTGATCTAGGACCATTGATCAGGAGATTAGCCCGGAAACATCATTTCAAGGTTGAGCATCATCACTTGGAGTTGCACGGTGTTTGTGAAGCATGCGATACCCCTCAGCTAGGGCAAGAGGGACATCAGTCCGAGATGGTACGAGGGTCAACTACTGCTACCTAAAGGAGGCAGCTTGCAGCTAACCGCATCGGTCGCCGCGTTCAGTTCGAGACGATGGCTACCCGAACCTAGCACATCTAAGTACCGGCTGGTTGAAGCAGCCCAGCTACGGGTCGGTGTCAAGGGCGCATTTGCGCTGATTTCTATGAAGGGTGGTAAGCAGCTCGTCGTCAGCGGCGTCTTGATTCTGCTGCTAGCAGGTGCTTTCGGCCCGGCGGTAGCCCGGAGCAAGCTGAATGTGGTCACCACCGTAGCCCCGCTGACCAACATTGTGTTCAACGTGACCGGCAGCCTGGTGAACCTGCATGGGATCATCCCCGAGGGCATCAACTCTCACACTTTCGAGCCTACCCCGGCTGATGTGGCCTTCATAGCAAGTGCTGATGTAGTGTTCCTGAATGGCCTCAACCTAGAGGTGCCCACTGAGGAGCTGGTGGATGCTGCCGGCAACCCGGGAGTGCGGGTGGTGAAGCTGGGTGACCTGACTATCTCCCCGGAGCAGTACATCTACGATTTCAGCTTTCCGAGGGAGAATGGGGATCCCAACCCTCACTTGTGGCCGAATGTGGCCTATGCTGCCAACTACGCCCGGATTGTACGCGATACCTTGATGGAGCTGGATCCAGTTAACGCTAGGGCATATCAGGCTAACAGCGACGCCTACCTGTTCAAGCTGGGCCAGCTCGACCAGGGCATCTTTGCTTCGGTACACACCGTTCCTGAGCTGAACCGTGGCCTGCTGACTTATCATGACTCGTTCCCTTACTTCGCCCAGCGCTATGGGATGACCATCATTGGCGCCATCCAGCCTTCAGACTTCAGCGAGCCCTCGCCCCGGGAGGTGGTGGCCATCATCGCTCAGATCCGGCGCGAGCGGGTGCCGGCGATTTTTGGCTCTGAAGTATTTCCTAGTACAGTGCTGGATCAGATCGCCCGGGAAGTGGGGACAGTGTTTGTGAGCACCTTGCGGGACGATGATCTGCCCGGCGAGCCGGGAGACCCCAACCATACCTATGTAGCGTTGATGCTGCAGAACATGCAGAACATGCTGATCCCCCTGGGCGGCAATGTGGACGCCCTGGTGGGCATCGACCCCACTAACGTGACCCAGTAGTGACTGTTGGAAAGATGCTGTGAGCGACATTCTGGTTGAGATGCAGGAGCTGACTGCCGGCTACCAGCGCCGGCCAGTGGTGCGTGACGTTACGCTGACCATTACTAGTGGCCAGTTCACCGGTATTGTCGGTCCCTCTGGTGCCGGCAAGACCACCCTGCTGAAAAGCATCTTGGGCGCTGCCGAGGTGCTGGCTGGCTCAGTGCGGGTTCTAGGGCAGCGGGTGAATGGCGCGCCCCCGGCCGGGGTGGGCTATGTTCCCCAGGTGCAGACTGTGGACTGGACCTTCCCGGTCACTGTGGAGCAGGTGGTGCTCATGGGCCGCTATCGCCAGATGGGCTGGCTACCCTGGCCAGGCCGCAGTGACCGCCGGGCGATGATGGAGCTACTGGAGCGGTTGGGCATCGCCCAGTTTGCCCAGCGGCACATTGGTGCCCTCTCTGGTGGCCAGCAGCAGCGGGTGTTCCTGGCTAGAGCGCTGATTGGCCGCCCCAGGCTGCTCTTGCTTGATGAGCCCACTGCCGGGGTGGATCCCAAGACCCAGCACGACATCTTGCACCTCTTGGGAGACCTGAACCG
>JACQHA010000071.1 GCA_016199255.1 Deinococcus sp. | reverse complement strand
TACCTGGTGCTCGGCGGCATGCTGGCAGCCAGTATGCAGACTTTCCTTCCCCAGAGCACTATTGTAGCCATCGGCAGCAGCACCGTCACCTCGGTGCCAGTGATGATGCTATTGGCAGCAGTCCTCTCCATTTGCTCTACGGTGGACTCGTTTGTGGCCCTGTCATTCCTGGGCACGTTCACCAGCGGCGCGGTCCTAGCCTTCTTGGTGTTCGGCCCTATGATTGACATAAAGAGCAGCCTGATGTATTCCCGGGTGTTCCGGCCCCGGGCAGTGGCCGCCCTTATTGCCGTGGTGACGCTAGGATCGTTTCTAACCGGGGTGGTATACAACTATTACCTGCGGTGAGGGAAGAGCTATGGTCGAGCGCCGCGAACAACTGGGGAAGCTGGTGGTGCTATTAGCCCTGGTGGCGCTCCTGGGCTACCGCTGGGCTACTGGCGCGCTGGTTTTTTACATTCATCCTCGCTACACCTGGCTGGTGGCGGGTGCTCTGGCGTTACTCTTAGCCATGGCCCTGGCCGCCGACCGGCGGCACTCGCCACATCACTCCGACCGCCCCTCCCTCCCCTACTGGCTGCTGGCGCTGCCGGCACTGCTGGCGCTGTTACCACCTACGCCCTTGGGCGCCGGGGCCAAAAAGGCACTGGATCTGGGCAGCGCCACGGTCACTTTGCGTGGCGGCCAGGTGGCGCTTGAGCCGCTGGAGCGAAATTTATTGGACTGGACGCTGCTCATTACCGAGCGGGGGCCGCAAGCAGTAGCCGGCCAGCCAGCCAAGGTGGTGGGCTTTGTCTACCCCAGTGGTGGGGCCGATGAATTCACTTTGGCCCGTTTCCTGGTCACCTGCTGCACTGCCGATGCTCGAGGGGTAGGGTTACTGGTGCGCTACGCCGGCGCCAGCGCTCTGGAAGCCAACCAGTGGGTAGAGGTAGAGGGAGAGATGGCCACTCATGGCGACCAGGCAGTGTTAATCGCCCAGCGCTTACAGCTCATTGACCAGCCGCCGAACCCGTACCTGTATCCATGACCCCCTTTGAACGCGCCGTGGCCGCTATTCTGCTGGCGCTGGCGCTGCTCTCTGCTGCAGTGCTGGCGCTGGGAGACCGCACCCGGCCGCGCCTGGTGGCGTATGGGCCCAGGGGAGAGCTCTCGGCGTATGCTCAGGCCTGGCTGCGCTTCAGCCGGGCCATGGACCACTCGAGCGTAGAGGAAGCGCTACGCATTGACTCCCCTACCCCCTGGAAAAAGCGCTGGGAGGGAGAGCGGCTGGTCCTGGAGCCGCTAGCCCCTCTGCCCTACG
This sequence comes from Deinococcus sp., assembly GCA_016199255.1. Lineage (GTDB taxonomy): Bacteria > Deinococcota > Deinococci > JACQHA01 > JACQHA01 > JACQHA01. The sequence goes on along the minus strand of JACQHA010000071.1, from coordinate 6,363 downwards.
GAACGGTGGTGCGCTTCCAGCTAGCTGCCCTGGCTAGCGACGCTCACGGCCAGGCCATGGGCCGCGCTCTGAGCTGGACAGCCCAGGTACACCAGCCGCGGCTGGTGTACCTGGACGACCTGCCCCAGGGCCAGGCCTTCATGACCGCGCTAGCTGGTCCGGCCCGGCGCCTGGGGATCATGGCCAGTGATCTGGCGCCAGACCGCTCCGGCACCCAGCTGGCGGTAGAGGTCTGGACTCCCGACCCGCAGGTCATGGTGCTGAATCTGCTGAGCGGCAGCCAGCAGACGATCCCGGTGGAGAACAATACCAGCATCAGTGCTCCAGGCTGGGCGCCGGACGGCCGGCTGTTTTTCGACCTGCGGGAGCTACTAGCTCTGCCTGACGGCACCATCCTCACCCTGCCCCGGCCGGTGTACCGAACGCTGGAGCCGGTGGTGCCGCGCCGGGCAGCAGATTTTGGCTACGCCCCGCGCTGGTCACCAGACAGCAGCCGGCTGGCGTTTCTCCTCCCTGACCAGGGGGCAGGGGTGTGGGACAGCAGCAGCACAGTCCGGTTAAATGGCCCCAGCAGCGAGCCCGGCAGCTGGGCCCCTGACTCGCGCCGGCTGGCCATTGTCACCCCGGTGCCAGAGCAGTTCCGGGCAGCACTTGCAGTGTGGGAGGTGCTGAGCAACCAGGTCACCACTGTGGCAGGGGGTGAGCGCAACTACCGGGAGCCGCGCTGGCACCCTGTAGCGGAGCGTGTTGCCTACATTGCCGTATCGGGCAATCAGGAGCAGGTGGAGATCTTGAACCTAGTAGACGCCAGCACCACCGGGCTCTACGGCACCGACCAGTTCATCAGCGATCTCGCCTGGTCGCCAGCGGGGGAGTACCTGGCATTCAAGGTAGAGCGGACCATTATGGTGTGGGACGGCAACCAGATCACCAGTGTGGCGCAGGGCGACTTACCCAAATGGGTGCCCTAAAAAGAATGCGGCGCAGGATCGCCCCCTGCGCCGCAGCGGATGGTAAAGCTGGCGCTACCGCCGCACCGCCTCCTTAAGGTTCTTGCCGGCCTTGAAAGCCGCGTACTTGGTGGCAGGGATCTTGATGTGGGTCTTGGTGCCGGGCTTCACGCCAATTCTGGCCTTGCGGGTGCGCACCTCAAAGGTGCCGAAGCCGGTGAGCTGCACCGAGGCGCCCTTCTTCAGAGCATCGGTGAAGCTGCCGATGAGCGAGTCCACCGCCTCTTTGGCAGCCTTCTTGCTCATCTTGGTCTTGTCGGCCAGCATGTCCACCAGGTCTGACTTGGTCACTGTCCTTTTCGCCATTTCGTCCCTCCCAGTCGGATAGTTCAGCAGTTGCCTGCTGAAGGGACTATAGCACACGTCCAGGACGAATGCAATAGGTTCAGAGGCCCCAGGACGGCTCCGAGCCCACATGAGGTGAGAGGAAATGCCCTCTGGAGCGGCCTAATCCTCAGACCAGGAAACGCCGCCTTCACCCAGCCGGCGCGGGATTTCACCCCAATCCATGCGTTCCATAGGGGCACGGCATGCCGTGCCCCTACCAGGGTTGGGTGGGTTGATCATCAGGCAGCGAAGACTGGCAGCCACCTGCGCCAGCAGTGCACAATAGGGCGTACCACTGGAGGTAGAGCATGAGCTTTGACTTCTTCAACCAAGAGGACCCGGAGACCAAAGCCCTGGCCGAGAAGCTGCTAGGCAGCAAGTACTTTGTCCGCAAGCTGGTGGAGGTGATTACCCACGACCTGGAGTACAACAGCGCTCATCGCCAGGAACTGGTGCGGGCGCTGCGCACCGAGCTGCAGAAACTGCAGTGACGGCGGCTACACCTGGAGGAGAGGCATCCCGCTGCGCTCTTCGGGCAGCCGCTTCACCCGCTCCACCACGCTGTTCACAAACAGCTCGCAGCTGCCTAGCACCTCGCCTGACACCAGCCGCCCGCCCCGCACGTCAAACTCGGCATCAGCCAGCACCACGGCCAGCGTCACCTCGGGCAAGTATCCCCGGTAGGAGATGTTCCCCAGGAGCGACACCGCACTCAGGCTGCCCTCCAGGGAGCGGCGCTGGCTCTGGCCAGTGACCGGATCCTGGAACAGTAGCTCCACCTGGGAAAACATGCCAATGCCGCTGATACTGCCGCCGCCAATGCCCCGCCCCCGGATCATGGTGGTGAGCGACTCCACCACCTCCTCACCCTGGTCAAGCCGCACCAGGTAGCGATCACCATCAGCCAATACCCGCACGCTGCCCTCCTCGTACCCCAATTCCAGCGCGCCGCCCCGGCAGTGCATGCCAAGGCGGCTCAGTACCCCAGTTGCCCCCACAGGCGCTGGTGGTGGTGAGTTCACAGCATCAGTGTAGCACGGGCTAGGCTCACCAGGGATCGCTACAATCGCCCAGGGGATAGAAATGCCCGCAAGAGCGGCTCGGGCTGTTCCTGGCGCTCTTTCATGAGCGGGCCAGGGCGCGCCAGCGGTTGAAGCGGCGGATGAAGGTATCTATACGCCGCCGGTCGAACTGCTCCAAGGTGTCCAGGTGGCCGTAGGCGCTCAAGGCGATTACCGCCCTGGGCCGCTCCTGCCAGTCAGCCTGCAGGCGGCGCCGCAGGGCGAAAGCCTCGGTAGCGGGCATGAGATACGCTCCCTCCCGGTCCTGCACCAGTTCCGAGAGCTGGGCCACGAGCTCCGGGCAGCCCTGGGGACAGTAGTAGTGCACGAGCACCGCCCCGCGCCGCAACAAGCCCACCTGCAGCTCCGGACGCAGCGCTTCCGACAGCACATGCTCCTGGGGCGCCGGCTCCGGCTCCAGGTAGGATCCCGAAGTAGGCGGCTTGGTGAGGTACTCAGGCGGCGTTTCTGGCAGCTCATCCAGGCGCTGCGGCGGGAACGAGGCCACCCTGGTGGTGTCGCTGATACTGGAACCCAGCGTGAGCCAGAGAAAGCCCACAAACACCACTGCTACCGCCGCCAGCTCCAGGGGCAGCCACTTGTCTACCTTCTGGCGGGCCTTGGCAGCTGGGCGTTTCTTCGTAACCGTCTTGCTCTTCGCCATAACTTAGCGCTGGGGCTGGTGATGATCGATGCCCTCGAAGGCTATGATGAAGCGCTCAATGGCCCCCTGGTCGAACGAAGCGAGATCTTGCTTGCGCGTCCAGGCGCGCAGGGCAATGACCGGTGTCATCCCCGGCCAGTAGGCCATGAGCACATGCCGGTCTCTGTTGCGGTGGCGCTCCACCAGCGCCGCTAGCTGACTAACCAGCTCAGGGCAGTCCAGGCAACTATAGAGAATCGCCACCCCGCCATCCTCCAGGTTGTGCAGCCAGCGCTCCGGCGGCATGTAGTCCTGGTTCACCCCCCAAGGCCCCAGAAGATCGGTGTGCGGCCCCGAAGTAGGCGGGTCGCCGCCAGGCGGGGTGTTGGTGGTGGTGCCCAGGTGGTCGTGGTCCCCCTGGTGCTCCGGCACAAACTGCCCCGGCTTGGAGCCAGAGGTAATCAAAAACGCCACTACCAGCACCACTACCACTGCGGCGCCGGCAGCGAACAAAGGCATGGGCGACGAACTCTGCGCTTTCTTCTGCTTCTTCTTGGCCACTGATTATCCTCCCCAAGCTGGGGCCATTGTAGCAGTCAGGCTGCTATTTCAGCCGCTTCTTGATCTCGGCCATGTTGGGGAGGCAGTTCTGAGCGCCCACGGCAGTGGTGGCCACGGCCCCGGCAATGTTGGCGATTTTCACTGCATCCAAAATCTCATAGCCATCCATGACGGCGTAGGCTAACGCGGCAGTAAACGCATCGCCAGCGCCAGTGCGGTCCACCACCCCCTCGATGGCATAGGGCTCCACCAGCTCATTCACCTGCGGGGTGAGCACCAGCGCTCCCTGGGGGCCAACTTTGATCACGACCTGCTCAATCCCCGCCTGGTGCAGCTTGGCCACCGCCTGGGAGATACTGTCAGTAGCGGTGATCACTTTCACCTCGTGCTCGTTGGCCACCAAATACGTAGCATCCACCACGTGCGTGATCATGGAGCCGCCCATTCTTTCCACAGCGCCAGTGGAGAGCTCGATGAAGATGGTCTTATGCTGCTCCTTGGCCCGGGCGATAGCCAGCTCACTGTAGCGCTTGCGCTTCCCCTCCACCAGGCTGTAGGCCGAGAGGACCAGGGCATCTACCTGGTCCACACTCTCCGGGTCGAAGTTCTTGGGGTCCAAATTAGCGTTAGCGCCAGGGGTACCCACTGTGGTGCGCGAGCCGGCAGGATCGATCAAGATAGTGATGATCCCGGTGCGCTCCTTGCGATCCACCTGCAGGTATTTCACATTCGCCCGGGGATTGTCTTTCAGGTTGCGCTGGGCAATGTCTGCCAGCTCATCCTTCCCTACCCGCCCAATCAGGGTGCACCCCTGGTCCAAAGCTAAAAGCGCTGCCGCCACGTTGCCCCCGCCGCCGCCTGGCTCCAGGCGCATTTCCCGGGCGATGATCTCCATGCCCGACTCAGGCAAGGCGTCCACCAGGTAGATCTGGTCGACACTCACATCACCGACAACGGCGAATTTCGGCACCCCCGGGGCCTCCTTCTAAGTGCAGTGCTTGATGGATTATATGGAGTGGCACCGGGGGTGTCAAGGACGAACGGCCCGTGAGAAGAGTCTTTGGAACTGGTCCAGCGCCAGAGCTTCCGCCCGCACCTGCATATCCAGGCCCAGCGCCTGGAGGGCGCTGGGGTCCAGCTGATAGCCGCTGGCGCGCAGGGAGTTCACCAGGGTCTTGCGGCGGTGGGCAAAGCCGGCGGCAATAAAGTCCAAGAGGGCCTGGTCCACTTGAGCACCGGTGCGGCGCAGCTCAATCAGCGCCGAACTCACCTCGGGACGGGGATAAAAGGCCCCCGGGGGGATAACGCGCAACAGGCGCCCCACGGCACACATGGCCACCAGCAGGCTGTAGAACCCATACTGCTCGTCTCCCGGCTGCGCTAAGGCACGCTGCGCCACCTCTTTCTGCAGCACATGTACCAGCCGCACCACCCGTTCGTCACACAGGAAGCGGGCCACCATTGCCGTGCCCATGTTATAGGGCAGATTTCCGGCCACAATGGTGCCCGCCGGCAAGTCCAGCTCCACCTCCAGAGCATCGCCCCACACCAGGTGCACTGCGGTGCCCGCCAGGGTTTCTACCAACACTGGCGCCAGGCGGCGGTCTTTTTCCACCGCAATCACCCGGGCACCAGTAAGCGCCAGCTCCCGGGTCAGCACCCCCAGCCCCGGGCCGATTTCCAGCACCGTGTCCCCTGGCCTGGCATTTACAGCAGCCACAATGTGCCGCAGGATGTTCCCATCAACCAGGTAGTTCTGGCCCAGGCGCTTGTCAGGCCGCAAGCCGTGGCGTGCCAGTAACTGGCGCACTACTGCTGGTGAGTAGAGCGGAGCAGTCATACCCGGCGCTGCCAGAGGACTAATCGCACAAATGCCAGCAGCCGGGGAAAGCGGCGCCAGCGCTTGGGCTGGCTGCCAACGCGCAGCAGCCACTCCAGGCCCAACTGCCGGGACCACTCAGGCATCAGTTTAGCCTGGCCGCTGAGCACGTCCACTGTGCCTCCCGCCCCTATAGAGAGCGGCACCTGCAGCTCAGCCAGATGGCGGTGGATCCACTTTTCCTGGTGCGGCCCTAGGCCCACCAAGAGCAGGTCGGGGGCACAGCGCACTATATCCGCCACGACCGGAGCATCATCGCTGAAGTAGCCATGGTGGTAGCCAGCCACCACAGTGCGGTGGCGCTCGGCGCAGCGCTCGCCGGCCGCCTGCGCCACCCCTGGCTTGCCTCCTAGGAAGTAGACCCGCAGCCGCTCACCCCCTTTGGCCAAGAGGGTCATTACCAGGTCCACGCCGCTGACCCGCTCGGGCAGCTTATGGCCAGAGCGCGCCGCTGCCCACAAGATGCCCACCCCATCAGCCGTGACCAGATCGGCGTCCAGAATGGCCTGGTGCACCTCGCGATCAGCCTGGGCCTGGACCACAATCTCCGGGTTCAGGGTCACCACATATGCTGGCTGGCGCCGCGCCAGAAGCGCCTGGCAGCGCGCCACTGCCTGGGCCATGGTGAGCACGTCGACGTTGTAGCCCAGCACCTGCACCCGGGGCAGATTGTCGTCAGCAGAAATCGGCTCTGAACTCACCGCCGCTCTCCTGGGGGCATTGTAATTGACGTGGTACCAATCCCCCTAAAAAGGGGGGCGCCCCGGCGTGGACTCCGGCCGGGGCTCGCCTACTTGGGGATGCTAGGCGACGCTAGAGTATGGGTACGGTCATAACAGGCCGCTGGTGAGGCGGTCACAGGGCGCTGTCAGAGCTTATCCC
>JACQHA010000083.1 GCA_016199255.1 Deinococcus sp. | reverse complement strand
CGCTCCAGATCGGTGTGCGCCAGATTCGTAACGCCACCCGTGCCCCTGATGGCCAGAGCTTTATCTTTACGCTGCGTGATGGCGACCGGATCACAGCTGAGCTGCCGGAGCAGACGCTGCGTTTACAAGTGGCTGAGGGAGCAGCGTTAGACCTAACGGTGAGTGGGGGGAATTTGCTGGCTATCTTCCCCGGTGGAGCATGAGTATGCGCTGGGTCATTATCGCTACTTTATTTCTTGCTAATGCCCTGGCCCAGCCCCAGGGTGAAGGTGGGACGCTAACGACCACGGCTGGCCAGGAGTTTCCCGGGCAACTGCTAGAGCCAATCGTCACTCTGGAGACGGCGCTGGCAGTGGGTGGTGTGCTCAACCTCGAGCCCCGGTTCATCCGCCGGCTTGAGAACACGGATGGCATCGACACCGTGGTACTGCGCGACGATGCCCGCCTCACGGGCGCCATTGTCAATGCGGCGCTCCAGTTCACCACTCGCTTTGGAACCCGGGCCATTGATCTCACGCTGATCCGAACCGTTGAGCTGAGTGGTGCGGTGCCACGGGAACTGACGGCTATGCCCGAGGCCCGTCGCCAAGTGCGGCTGACCGATGGCCAGGTGCTCGTTGGTCGCATTAGCGCTTCGGCTGGCGATGTGGTGATCCAGCTCAGCTTTGCCACCGTGCGCCTGCGGCCACTAGCGCTGCGCAGCTTGCAGGTGATGGCTGACCGGCTCACTATCGAGGCCACCGATGGCGCCCGGTTCAGCGGTTCTGGAGCAGCACCTGATCTGAGCCTGGAGGCACCTTATGGCACCTTCCTCATCCCGGGGCAGCTCATTCAGGTGGTGGACGTGGTGCCGAGTTCGTAGTGGGAACCCGGCACGGAGTAGGGTCAGCTGACTGGAGGGAACAATGACCAGGACATTCCTGCTGCTAGTGCTCTTGCTCGCTAGTGTGAGCCTTGGCCAGGCGCCACCTCAGTCACCAGGGCCTGCTGAGTCACCGGGACCTGAGGGGGCATCGCCGCCACCGCCCACACCGGTGACCCCCATCCATGGCCGGCTGACGCTCAGCAATGGTGACGCGCACCCAGGTGAGTTCCTGCCTGAAGAGATTCGCCTGGCCACGGAGTATGCCGAGCTTGTCACGATCAACCCGGCATTCTTGCGTTCTCTGCGCCTCGGTGCTCCTGCCCAGGCCACCCTAGTCAATGGAGATGTCATCAGTGGTACCCTTCAGAACCGTACGCTGACTTTCCAGACGTTCTTTGGTACCCGCACTGTGCCCGTGGAGAACATCACGAGTCTGGCCACTGACCTCCCGGCGGTGCAGCGCCGCCAGGGGACATTGCTCATCACCCTGCGCTCTGGCGACCGGGTGTCTGGCACGGTGCTGGCTGAGGACAGCACGCCGCTGGTCCCCGGCTCGATTCCCTTCCGGGTGCCGTTTGGGGCAGTGTATGTCCGGCCGGAGACCATTGAGCGCATCCGGCCCACCACCGGTGGAACCATTGAGATTGTCACCGTCGATGGTAGTGTGGCGACGGTGGCTGCGGGGATTCCGGCGGTGCGGCTGAGCACGATCTACGCTGGGGTGCTCACGCTCGCTGGAGACCAGATCGACACCATTCTCCTGGCCAGTGCCACTGAGGCCCCGCGCTAGGGCGGAAGGGAGGGCAGCATGCCACGCTTCTATCGTTTCTGGACCCTGATGCTGGTTCTCCTGCTGCTGGCCTTCGAGCCAGCAGGCCAGAGCCAACCAGCTGAAGGCACACCTCCAGCTGAGGGTGTCAAGGCAGACCTTACGTTTGCCGATGGCGAGGTATTCCCCGGTACCTTCCTCACCCTGGAGATACAGATGCAGACGACTTATGCCGGGACGATCACCATTCCCTCCCGGCTGCTCCGCCGGCTGCAAGTGGGTGAACCAGCCCGGGCCGAACTCTTAAACGGCGACCGCATCAGCGGTACGCTGCTCACGACCCCAGTGACGTTCATGACCCGCTTCGGCACTCTGGACATCAATACCCCGGAGGTGCGGGAGGTGGTGACTCGCCTCTCCGTCGTGCGGCGAGAAGAGCGGAGCTTTGTGGTCAGGCTGCGCAGTGGGGATGTGGTGTCTGGACGGTTGTTGCCGGCGGTGGAGAACATCCTCCTCTTTGAGACCCCCTTTGGCGGTGTGGGGATTCAGCCGGAGTTCATCCAGCGCATTGCTCCCGACGAGCGGGGAGCCCTGGTGTTCACCACCACCGAGGGTGGGCGGGTGGTGAGCGCCGCGCAGTTCCCAAATTTAGGCATTGCCACGGCCTATGGGGAGTACCAGCTCAGTGGTAGCGAGGTGGCCAATCTAGTGCGCAGTGGCTTACCCCAAGCCACGTTGGATCTCTCAGTGGATGAGCCAGAAGCGGCGGTATTTGTGGACGGTAGCCGGGTAGAGACGCTCCAGGGTGGGGTGATGGTAGAGGCGGGGAGCCATGTGCTGGAGGCCCGCACCGAGGGCGGGGCCAGCGAGGTCCAGGTAGTCAGTATCAGCGCTGGGGAACGACGGGCAGTGCGGCTGGTGCTCCAGCCACTGCTGAGTGCGGTCGCTGGAGGACAGCCGGTTACCCTGCCCCTGGTGCTCACCGGAGCAAGTAGCTGGCGTTATGACATTCAGCCCGACGGCAGCCTGTCTGATGGGACATCGAATGCCTACGATGGCGCCTTCATCCTCACCATCAGTGGCACCAGCTTCGGTGCCTCTAGCCGTGCCCTGGCTGCTCCGGGAGGCCGGGAGATCTTCCTGGGGCCGGTGTCTATTGCCGGCCTGAACGTCACCCGGCGCATCTATGTCCCTGAGGATCAGGGATTTGTGCGCTACCTGGAGGTACTGGACAACCCTGGCACGTCGCCCCGGACGGTCACCGTTGTAGTATCGGGTGATCTTGGCTCTGGTGGGAGCACCACTGTTGTTGCCACCGGCGATGGTGACCGGGCCTTTGAGGTGGTGGATGACTTCTTGGTGACAGATGACAACAGCGATGGTGGCGGCACCCCCACCTTGGTCTTTGTCCCATCCAACAGTGGTAGCCGGCGGCCCACCACAGTGGACCTGAGCGGGGACCGCTTCCGCTACGAGTGGAGTGGTATCACCATCCCGGCTGGTGCCGAAGCGGCACTAATGCACTTCGCAGCTCAGCAGCCCAACCGGGCGCAGGCCCAGGCGCTGGCACGCACCTTTACCAACCCCACCGGGCTGATGCTGGTGAACTTAGGACAGGCCCGGGCCAACATCCTGAACTTCAGCCTGATTGGTACTGCTGCGGTGGGTCCGGAGGTGTCTCCGCCAAGTGTGCCACCGGGCAGCCCGAGCATTGTCATCAACGGCGTGGATTTTGTGTTGGTGCCTGCTGGGTCATTCACTATGGGCTCGGATTCAGGAGGCAGTGACGAGCGCCCGGTACACACAGTGACGCTCCAGGACTACTACATCATGCGGACCGAGGTAACTGTGGCCCAGTATGAACGATTTGTACAAGCTACGGGCCGCCGGCGACCGAGCTATCGGAACTCAGGGGCTGACTTCCCAGCTACTGATGTGGATTGGAATGACGCTGCCGCGTTCTGTGCTTGGCTGGGGCAGGGGACTGGCTTCGGTACCCGGCTACCCACGGAGGCGGAGTGGGAGAAAGCAGCCCGGGGGACGGATGGGCGGGTGTACCCGTGGGTGAACAGTTTCGATGCCAGCAGGCTAAATAGTAGTGGATCGCAGGATGGCTTTGGAGATATCGCCCCAGTAGGCCAATTCCCCTCAGGGGCGAGTCCCTATGGAGCGTTGGACATGGCGGGGAATGTGTGGGAGTGGACGAGCAGCCTATACCAGGCCTACCCCTACTCGGCTACTGATGGGCGAGAGAATCCTAGCGCTTCAGGGAACCGCGTTTTCCGCGGCGGGTCGTTCAACTTTGTTGCATCCTTCGTCCGTTCCGCTGTCCGCGCCCCCTTCGACCCTACGGGCCGGGGCAGCAACGTCGGCTTCCGGTGTGTCGCCCAGGACTAATGGCTATGACAGTGTGCTGGGTTCTGTTTCCTGCGTTCTGTTTTCAGTTTCCCTGG
>JACQHA010000066.1 GCA_016199255.1 Deinococcus sp. | reverse complement strand
CCTGCGCCGGGGGCCGGGCCAGGTAGGGCTCTGGCTCATGGTGCTGGGGCTCTGGGGTCTGGCCCTGGGGGGGGTGGTGGGCTCTCCCCGCCACCGGCTGATGTTTGGGGGCTTGACCTTGGTCCTGGTGGCGTTGACAGTGGTGGTGCTGCTCTCTCGGGCTGGGCTACTAAAGCTGGGGGGCAGCTAATGCCCCGCTATCTGGTTTTTGTGCTGGCGGTGGCCGCTGGAGCGTTTGCCGGCGGCTATGTGGGGCAACGAGTGGAGCAGCACCTGGGGCACTGGCTAGCGCCGGGGGTGGTGACTGGCATTGGGATTGCCTTAGGAGTCTTCCTGGCGCGGCGGCTAGTGCCCCTGCGGCCTAAAACGTAAGTGGGGCACTGGCGCCCCACTTACCGAGGGTCCCGTCGCGGCCAGCCAGAAGACCCTCTGTGGCAACAACCAGGCAGTGGGGGATTTTGTGCCGGGGTTTTGCTATGTCTAGTCTGGGAGCGGGAAAAGCCCGGGTGGCGGCTCTGATCTTGGCGGCTGGCGAGTCGCGGCGCATGGGGTTTCCCAAAGCCCTTTTGCGCCTGGGGGCGGAGACGTTCCTGGGTCGCTTGCTGCGGGTCTTGGCGGCGGCCGGTATCCAGCAGCGGGTGGTGGTGCTGGGGGCTCACGCGCAGCGTATCAGGGCCTCGGTGGATCTGAGTGGCGCCCAGGTAGTAGAAAACCCTGACTATGCTCTGGGTCAGCTTTCTTCGCTTCAGGTGGGCCTCAGGGCGCTGGGGGGAAATTGGGACGGGGTGCTGATGGCTCTGGTGGATCACCCTATGCTCACTTCCCAGGTAGTGGCACAGCTGCTGGCGGCCTATTCCCCAGGTGATGCGGTGGTGGTGCCGGTGTACGCCGGGCGCCGCGGGCACCCGGTGCTGTTCAGCGCTTCTCTCATCCCTGAGCTATTGGCGGCGCCTTTGGACCAGGGAGCCCGGGGGGTGGTGCGCTCTCACGCCGCTGCGCTGCGCCAGGTGCCGGTGGGTGACCCAGGGGTGCTGGCGGATATAGACACCCCGCTGGACTACCGGCGGCTGGTAGGGTAGTGCTTTACCCTTCCTTACCATTGCCCGGTACAAAGGAGGCGGTACGGGACTCAAGTTCCTACCGTAGCACGCTTCCCTTCCTTGCCTCCCCGCCCTTGAGGCGGGGAGGGCCTTAGTTGTGCCGCGCTGTACCCTGCGCTACAATGCCGCAAGATACTTGTGCGCCGCACATAACCAGGGGAGGCTGGCGGCAGCTTGCTTCTAGGTGCGGATCGAGTATCGCCGGGGGGAGGCAGCGGCTGTGGGGCTGGCAGAAGCTAGGCGGTCAGCGCTCATCCATCTTCCGGTGCAATTTGGGTCCAACTGGACCTCGCTGATGGGGGCGGTGGAAGGGGTGCTGCGCGCCTCGGGTGATGAGCGCGATACCGACGAGCTTATGGGCCTGTCGGGCTTTGCCTTTCGCCTGGCCGCCCGGCCTGATGTCTCGCCGGACTCGGTTAATGCCTTGCACTGGGCAGTGGACATCCCCGCTGCCCTGGCCCGGCTGGGCTATAGCTGCGAGGTGCTCTACGCCGGCCCAGACGATCCCTTGCGCCAGTTCCGGCTGACCGTAGCCCACTCCCGGATTGTGGAGCAGCTGGCTGCCGGGCGGCCGGTGGTGGCTTGGCGCATTGGCATGCCGGAGTTTGGCGTTATCCACGGTGTGGACCTGGCCGAGGGTACCTATGCGGTGAGCACCGCGCTGGGGGAGCGGGGCCCGAGCACCATACCCCTGGCCAGGCTGGGCAGCGGCGAGGTACCGGTGCTGTGCGTGATCTTTTTAGGCGAGCGCTATCCCTTGAGTGAGGAAGAAGTGGCGCGCGCCGCGCTGCGCTTTGCGGTGCGCCATGCTAATGGCAAGGACCCTGACCTGAAGAGCTTTGATACTGGCCTGGCGGCTTACGAGACCTGGATTGCCAGTCTGCGGGAGGGCACCGCCGACCCGTTTGGCAACGCCTATTGTGCCCAGGTGTTTGCCCATGCCCGGGGCTGCGCCGCCCGATTCTTGAGCCGGCTGGCAGGGAAAGGCTGGCGGAACGCTCAAACTTTAGCGCTGGCTGCTGGCCGCTATAGCAAGGTGACCGAGTGCCTGGAGGAGTTCACCGAGCTGTTCAGCTTTCCTCCCGATCCGGCGGCGCTGGCTAGTGCCAGTAACCGCCAGAAAGGGGCGTCGCTGCTGCGCTCGGCGCTGTACTACGAGCGGGTGGCGGTGGCCACGCTGTAGGCGAGAAACGTGCCGGGCTGGTAAAGTGAAGCGGGATGGACAAGGCCACCCGCGTGCAGCAGCTTTTTGCCCGTATTGCCCCGCGCTATGACCTGTTAAACCAGCTGCTTTCCGCTGGGGTAGACCGCAGCTGGCGGCGGCAGGCGGCGCGCTGGGCGCTGGCTGGGGGGGCCAAACAGGTGCTGGACGTGGCCACCGGCACGGCGGAGCTGGCCCTGGAGCTGAAGCGCCAGGCGCCTGGCGCCCAGGTGGTGGGGCTAGACTTTGTGCCAGACATGCTGGCCATTGGCCGGCGCAAGGCGCAGCACCTGGGGTTAGATATTGAGCTCCGCACCGGCGACGCGCTGGCTATGCCCTTTCATGATCAGAGCTTTGACGCGGTCACCATTGCTTTTGGCTTGCGCAACCTCACAGACCGTGCAGCAGGGCTCAAGGAGCTGCGCCGGGTGCTGTGCCCGGGGGGGCGGCTGGTGGTTCTGGAATTCCCCCCGCCGCCCCGGGGGTTTTGGGGCAGCGTCTATCGCTGCTATTTCCAGCAGCTATTGCCGGCTATTGGGGGGCTGGTGTCGGGCAGCCGCACGGCGTACTTGTATCTGCCAGAGTCGGTGGTGGCCTTCCCGCCGCCGGCAGAGCTGGCCCGGCTCATGGAGCGCTGTGGCTTTGCCCAGGTGCAATATCAGTTACTGACTGGGGGCATTGCGGCGCTGCACTGCGGGGTGCGGCCCTAGGGATTCATGCGTTATCTACTGGGCACTCTGGTGCTACTGGTGACTGGCCAACTGGTGGCCCTGGAGCTGGTAGCGCGCCGCCTGGACACCTTTGACACCCTGGTGGTGGTGAGTCCGGGGGTGACGTCGCTGGTCCTGGTGTATCTCTTGCTCTTGGCCCACCGCCCCCGCCCCGAGCTCTTGCGCTTGGCACTGCCCTCGGGGCGCCAGATGCTGGCCGCGGTGGCCTTTGGCCTGGCGGCGCTAGCCGGCCAGGCGGCGCTGGGGACGCTGCTCCTGGTGCTGTTTCCTGACCTGGCGCGGCACCCAGAGATGTTGGGCACCGAAACGCGGGATCTCCTGGCGGGGGTGCCGCTGGTGCAGCGGGTACTGGTAGCGGCACTCTTGGTGCCGGCGCTAGAGGAGCTGCTTTTCCGGGGCTATCTCCAGGGGCGCCTGGGGGGCCGCTGGCGGGCGGTGCTGCCGGTGAGTGTGGTGTTTGCCCTGCTGCACCCTGGCCTCTTGAGCACTCCTTATATCTTCTTGTTCAGCCTGGGCCTGGGCTACATGGTGGAGGGTTCAAGCAGCGTCTGGACAGCGGTGCTGGGGCATGTGGTGAATAATGGGGTGGTACTAGCTATCGGCGCCGCTGGCCCCAGTCCAGAGCAGGTAGCGGCGATTGGGCCGCAGCTGTTATTAGAGCTGCCGCTGCCGATTCTGCTGGCCGCCGCCGGCCCCTGGTACATGTGGCGGGAGTTCCGGTGGCGGACCTGATTGTGGTAGGTGCCGGCCTGGCCGGTGCCGAGTGTGCCTGGGCGGCTGCCCAGCGCGGCCGGCAGGTGCTGCTGCTCACCTCGCTCCTGGACACGATCTATCATCTCCCAGGCTCGCCCTTGCCGCCGCCGGCGCCGCCTGGGTCGCTCTTGGCGCAGTTGCTGCGCGGCGATGTGTGGGACCAGGTCACCGGCGGGGTGCGCCCGGAGCGCCTTTCCCACAATGCTAAATTGGTCCTGGAGTGGGAAGAGCATATTACCCTGCTCCAGTCCACAGTGGTGGACCTGCTCTGGGATGAGCAGGGAGTGCACGGGGTGCGCACCCGGGAGGGCTTCGACTACCAGGCGCCGGTCACAGTGCTGGCTGTGGGCAGTTTTTTAAAGGGGCGCATGACCATTGGCCAGACGGTGATTCCGGCCGGGCGGCGGCGGGAGTTCTCCTCAGAAGAGCTGGCGGCGGCGCTGGAGCGCCGGGGGGTTCCCCTGAAGCAGGTGCAGTGCCAGGGCGGCGCCTGGACCGTGGCTGGGGAGTACGTGGCTGATAGGGAAGTGCCCCAGGAGCAGCTGCGCTCTCCGCCTTATGCCTTGCGCCACCTGGCGGTTGACCTGGAGCGCTGGCGTCCCCCGCCGGGCCTCTACGTCATTGGCCAGGCTACTGGCTATACCCTCTACGCCGAGGCACTGCGCCAGGGAGTGGAGCTAGGGCAGCGCCTCTAAAGAGCTCTCCCCGCTTTTAGCGGGGAGATTGCCCAAGGAAGGAAGGAGGCATGCTGCTGATGCTCACTTTACTCCTGGTGATGAAAGGCCCATGAAGGGCGCATGACAGAGATGACAGCTACTGCCGCTCTACGGTGGCAGTTACCGAGCGGCGCCGGCTGTCGGCGCCTGGGGTGGTGGCCAGCACGTCCCGCCGCGTTAATAACTGGCCATCAGCGCCAAAGGTGGCCTGGATGGCGATAGTGGTGCGGGGAGCGCTGGGGTTGACGACACCGCCAGGGCCGGTGAGCTGCTCTAAGCGCAAGATGGTGTCTAGCCTGGTGCCCACTGGGGAGGGGCGGGCCACCGTCAGTGCCGAGCGGCGCACAGTGACGGCGCCACCCACAAACGGCAGCTGGGTAGTGGTTTCGCTTACAGTGCGCACGCTCTGGCCAGGGGCCAGGGGAGCAGAGGGCAGGGGCTGGTCAGTTAAGCCGCCCAGCAGCAGCCCGCTCAGCTGCTGGGCAATGAGCTGGGAGCGCTGGTCTAAGGGAAAGCGGAAGAAGAGCTGGGCCTGGAGGCGGTCCAGGCCTTCGACATTGAGCGTCTGCCGGGAGCCATCGGGCGTCTGCACTACGGTGCGGGTCACCGCTGGTAAAGCAGCGGCGGCGCTGGCGGCGTTGGCGCCAGCACCAGAAAGGGTGACAGCGTCCAGCTGCTCCCGCAGCAGGGTACCCCGTTCCGGATCGGAGCCCAGCACTTGCACCGTCAGCCGGTGGCCCAGGGTGAATGCCAGCAGTGGCTGGCCGGGGGCCTGCTCCAGCACCTGGGTGGTTACCTGGTAGGTCAATGCTGGTCCTAAGGAGAAGGGTAATTGCCCCGGGCCGCCCTGGGCCAGGCTGGGGGTAAACGCTGCTAAAAGGGCTGTGATCCACACTGCTCTCATGCTCCACCTGCTTTCCGTTGGCTAGACCGTATATGATGCCTAACCTGACGTGATCCGTTGGGGCACGGCATGCCGTGCCGGCCACCTACCACATACGAACAGCGCGGCAGGGGAAGATCCTCTTGGCATACCCCAAGGGGTATGCTAGGGTCGGGTCAACATACCCTGCCGGGTATAGTATATGCCCGGTCAATGGAGGTGGCTGCTCAATGGCAGGGAAACCAGAATGGACTGCGCCAGAAGGCGGCGTGGCCAGTTTCCTGGGGAATGCACTCCGGTCCCGCGCCACGCTATTTGTATGATGACGAACGCCAAGGCTGAGGTGCTCACCAGCCGATTAGGCAGGCAGGCTGGTGGCTTAGTGAAGCTGCTGCCAGGCGTAGTGCTGGCAGTGGTAGTGATGCTAGTGGCACTGCCCCTGACGGACTTAATTGGCCGGCGGCTCTTGAGCCTGCAGGGCATCGACCCAGCGGGCAGGGCCAGCCCGCTGTCTGGGGCATTGGTGGCGATCTTGCTCGGCATCTTGTTGCGTAATGCGATTCATCTGCCCCAGAGTGTCCAGGCCGGCATCAAGTTCACCGTCACCACCCTCTTGCGCCTGGGGATCATCCTGGTGGGGATCAAGTTGAGTGTCCTGGACCTGCTCAAGCTAGGAGTGTGGGGTATCCCGGTAGTGGTGGCTGCCATTGCCACCGGCTTGGTGTTTGTCACCTGGTTCAATCGCGCCTTGAAGCTGCCCGAGCGGCTGGGAATGCTGATCGCCGCAGGCACAGGCATCTGCGGCGTGACCGCTATTGTGTCCACCGCGCCGGCCATTGACGCTGACCAGAAAGAGGTGGCGTACGCCGTGGCCAACATCACTCTCTTTGGGCTCTTAGGAATGCTGGTGTACCCGTACGTGGCGCCACTCCTGCTACACACCTCGGAGCAGATCGGGCTCTTTCTGGGCACGGCGGTGCACGATACCTCGCAGGTGGTGGGTGCGGCGCTCACCTATAAAGAGGTCTTCCACGATGACGTGGCGCTGAAGGCGGCCACCGTTACCAAGCTGACCCGCAATCTCTTTTTGGCGGTGGTAGTGCCGCTCGTGGCCTGGTACTATCTGCGGCGCCAGCCAACTGGGGGCAAGCGGGCGCAGGTGAATATCGCCAAGCTCTTCCCGGTGTTTGTGCTTGGCTTTGTGGCCATGGCGTTAGGGCGCTCGCTAGGTGATGCCATGCTGGCCAGAGGCGCGGCGTTCGGGCTATGGGACAGTGCTGCCTGGAAAGCGCTCACCACCAAGATAGGCGAAGTCTGGGGCTCCCGCTATCTGCTAGGTACTGCCATGGCCGGGGTAGGCTTGGGGACCAGCTTTTCAGTGTTCAAGGGTGTGGGCCTGAAGCCTTTTGCTGTGGGGCTAGTGGGCGCGCTGCTGGTAGGCGCAGTGGGCCTGGTAATGGCGCTGCTCTTAGGGCAGTTTGTCAAATTGTAGGAGGGGTGTGGCTGAGCTGGTGGGAGGTGAGTAATGGGTACAATTAGCGATCTCAAGCTGGTCAGTACCGAAGATAAGAAGGAACTGGTGACCCGCCTGGCGCGCATCGAGGGGCAGCTGCGCGGCATTCAAGACATGGTGCAGCGCGAGGAGAGCTGTGAGCTAGTGGCGCAGCAGCTCGCCGCGGCGCGGGAGGCGTTGAGCAAGGCGTTCTCGGAGCTGGTGGCGCGCACTATCGAGCGCAACTGTCTCTCTGGCAAGCTGGCTGACCCAGCGGCGCGCGAGAAGCTGGCGTCCATTGCTAAGATGCTGGCCAAGTACGCCTGAGCTGAGGGGTGGGGCTGGGAAACTAACCCAGCGTCCTGTGGTGCTCTTGCCGTTGATGCACGTGTCGTTGCCAAGACTACCCTATCAGGAGGTTTAGATGAAGGCAAGCAAGATAAGCTCACTGGTCCAGCTAGGCCGGCGGTTTTCAGTAGCGGCTGCTGCGCTGGTGATCCTTGGCGCAGTGGCTTGCGGCAGAGCGTCGACCACCACTTCCCAGAGCCGGCCGCCGGTGCCGGCAGTGGCTGCCAGCACGACGCAAACTGCTATGGAGCCGCCCAGTACCGAAGCTCCCCAAGTAGTGGTAGTGCTGAGGAGCGGCCAGTTCCGGCGGGTGGCTCATGCAGTGAGCGGCGGGGCGCGGCTGGTGCGCTTGTCGGACGGCAGCGCCGCCGCGGAGCTCTCCGAGGACTTCCAGGTAGATTCTGGCCCAGACCTGCACGTGGTGCTTTCCACCGTGGCCGGGGCCAGGAACGGCCGGGAGTTAGGGAGCTACATCGTCCTGGGTGAGCTGCGCTCTACCAGTGGCGCCCAGCGCTATGCCATTCCCGCCGAGGTGGACCTGAGCCAGATCCTGGCGGTGGCGGTGCACTGCATCCGCTTCAACTCTCTCTTTGCTGTGGCTGAGGTGGTCGAGATGCCAGCTGAACAGTGAGACTGGCAGAGGGGAGGGTGCAGGCGGAGGTAGGG
>JACQHA010000065.1 GCA_016199255.1 Deinococcus sp. | reverse complement strand
CCGCTGGTGAACTCGATGCCCTGCTGCCTTCCATCCTGGACAAGGCATTCAAAGGGGAGCTGTGAGGCTTGTGTCGCTCGATACGTGGCTACTCAGGTAGAATTGACCAGAGGAGGAAATGATGCCCACGTTGGATCTGACTCCCGACGAGCTACTCTCAACTACCCGCGCCGTACGTAAGCGCCTCGACCTCGATAGGCCCCTCCAGCTCGAAATCGTACGCGAGTGCCTGGAGCTGGCGATCCAGGCTCCCACCGGCTCGAACGCCCAGGGTTGGCACTTCGTGGTTGTGACCAGCGCTGAGAAGCGTCGTCGGCTCGCCGAGCTGTACCAGAAGGCTTTCGATGCCTACCGGAACATGTTGGTCTCCGTACATAACCTGGCACGGCGCGACGACGTGGACAAGCCCCAGATGGGACGCATCGTGGAGTCGGCAGAGTACCTGGCGGCGAATCTGGAGCGCGTGCCCATCCACCTCATCCCGTGCATCGAGGGTCGCGCCGACGCTGTGAGTGGTTCGAGGGCGGTGCTCGCGCAGGCCAGCCAGTATGGCTCGATCATTCCGGCGACATGGAGCTTCATGCTGGCAGCCCGGGCCCGGGGCTTAGGGACCTGCTGGACAACTCTGCATCTGATGTATGAGAAAGAGGCTGCCGAGGTCGTGGGCATTCCATACGACGCGGTTACCCAGGTGGCGCTTATTCCAGTCGCCTACGCACGCGGGACCGATTTCTGTCCAGCCCGGCGTAAGCCACTCGATGCGGTACTGCACGTGGACAGGTGGTAGGTCCGCGAGTTCTTGTCCAGGATTGCTCGCCAGGGCAACTGCCACCGGAGCATCTCCCACCTGCACCCTGGCGACTACAGCATTGGTGGCGGCGTTAAGCACCCAGACGCTGTCATCGCTGAAGTTAGCCACGTAGACGCGTGTGCCATCGGGGTGCACCGCTACACCGAAAGGGCCAGATGCCCTCACAGTGGCAACCACGGTATTAGCAGCGGTGTCCAGCACTGAGACGGCCCGACCTTCCAAACTCGCCACATAGACCCGGGTGCCATCGGGGTGCACCGCTACATCACGCGGGCCATCTCCCACTGGCACTGTGGCGACCACCATATTGGTCGCAGTGTGAATGACCGAAACGGTGTCACTTCCAAGGTTCGTTACATAGACCCGGGTGCCATCAGGGTGCACCGCCACACCATTCGGGACATCTCCTACACTCACAGTAGCGATCACTGCATTGGTAGCCGTATCCAGCACCGAGACAGTATCACTACTAAAGTTAGCCACGTAGACCCGGGTGCCATCGGGGTGTACTGCCACGCCTACAGGGTCCGACCCTACCGGCACAGTAGCCACCACCGTATTAGTGGCCGTGTCCAGCACCGAAATAGTGGCGCTGTCATTGTTTGCCACATAGACCCGGCTACCATCGGGGTGCGCTGCCACCCCATGTGGGGAACCCCCTACCGGCACAGTGGCCACCACGGTATTAGTGGCGGTATCCAGTACCGAGACGGTACCGCTACGGCTGTTTGAGACATATGCCAACGTCATCGGGGATTGCGTGAATGCTGAAGAGTCCACCAGCACCAAGGCCGCCAGGACCTCAATCACCAGGTAACCTAGTGCGCGCTTCATGCTCTCCCCCCTTTAAAGGGACCTGTCCCAGAGTGGGTTGTATTGTATCACCGCGCGAAAGCGCCGTGCCGCGCTACTATAGTGACGATGCTGTTCGAAAGCCGCCGCTTCGACTTCTTCGCCCCGCGCCAGATTGTATTCGGCAGCAGCCGCCTGAGTGAACTCGGTCAATTGGCTCGTAGCCTGGGGCGGCGGGCATTGATTGTGCGCGGTGGCACCAGCCTGGACCGGGCGGGCATTCCCGAGCGTGTCACCCGGCTCCTCAGTGGCGCTGGTGTGGAAGCACATTGGGGGCCGCGCATTGAGCGGGAGCCCCAGGTAAGCGACGTGGACCAGGCGGTGGCCCAGGTGCGGCGCGATCCACCAGATTTCATTATCGGCATCGGCGGCGGCAGTGCTATTGACCTGGCCAAGGCCATTGCCAGCTTGGTGCCGCAGCAGGATAGCAGTACGGTGGTGGATTACCTGGAAACTGTGGGCCGGGGACGCACCCTCATCCAGTCCCCCCTCCCGGTGATTGCTGTGCCTACCACCGCTGGGACAGGTAGCGAGGTTACCAAGAATGCAGTGATCTCCGACTCCGCCAACCACTTCAAGGCCAGCCTGCGCCACCCGGGCATGGTGCCAGTGGTGGCCCTGGTTGACCCAGAGCTGACCCTGACTTGCCCCCAGGCGCTCACGGTGCACAGCGGCATGGACGCCCTGACGCAGCTCATCGAGTCCTATCTCTCCCGGCGCGCCCAGCCCATTTCTGACGCACTGGCGCTGGAGGGCATCAGGGTGGCTAAAGAATGCCTGCCCCGGGTAGCGGCAAATGGCAGCGATTTAGAGGCCCGGGAAGGCATGGCCTATGCAGCGCTCTTAAGCGGCCTGGCGCTGGCCAATTCTGGCCTGGGCCTGGCCCACGGGGTGGCACCTGCGCTGGGGATCTACTGCAACATCCCCCACGGCCTGGCCTGCGCCGTTATGCTCCCTCCGGCGCTGGAAGTGAACCGCCGCGTGCGGGCCGAGAAGCTGGCCAGGGTGGGAGAAGCGCTCACTGGCCGGCATTTTTCCTCCATTGAGCAAGGCTGCGATGCAGCCATCACTACAGTACGTGAACTATCCCTCTCCTTAGGCATCCCCCAGCGCCTGAGCCAGCTGGGGGTGCGGCGGGAACAGATCCCGGCGCTGGTCCAGGCTTCCCGGGGCAGCAGCCTGAAAGCTAATCCTCGCGACCTGAGCGATGCTGAGCTGGCAGAGATTTTTCAGAGGCTATTGTGATTCTCACTGTCGGACCTACGCCTACCGTCCAGCGCCGCATGACATTCACTAGAATCATTCCCAACCAGGTGAACCGGGCCCTGGAGGTGGAGCAACTCACCTCCGGCAAAGGAGTCAACTGTGCCCGGGCAGTGGTCCGATTAGGGCAGCCAGCCGGTACATTGCTCTTTCTGGGTGGCGAGTCTGGTATCTGGATGCGCCAGGCTCTGGAAGAAGAAGGCATTGCCGCCACAGTAGTGGAGGTCCCCAGGCGCACCCGCACCTGTTCCACCATTCTGGAAACTGACACCGGCACCGCCACTGAACTGGTGGAAAACGCTGCCCCAGTAGATGCTGCCGCCGTCAGCGCCTATATTGCCGCCTTCTGCCAGATCCTGCCCAACTGCCGGCTGGTGACCTTTAACGGCACTATCCCCCCAGGGGCACCGGCCACGCTGTACCACGACCTGGTGTACCTGGCGCAGCAGCACCACCTGCCCACCATTGTCGATGCCCAGGGCGAGGCCCTTTTAGCAGCGCTGGCGGCGCGGCCCCTGATTGTCAAGCCCAACCGCAGCGAGCTGGCAGCGGCCACCAAGCGCGACTGCAGCACTGACGCCGGCCTGGCAGAAGCCATTGCCCTGCTTCACCAAGGGGGTGCCCGGTGGGTGCTGGTAAGCGACGGGGCAGCGGGCGCGGTGCTCAGCTACCAGCACACCCTGTTGCGCCTGCGTCCCCCGGTGATCAAGCCCCAGAACCCCATTGGCTCCGGCGATGCCCTGACCGCAGGCCTGGCAGTCAGCTGGCTGGCGGGGCATCCAGTCCCAGATGCCGCCCGCTTTGGTATAGCCTGTGGCGCTGCCAATGCCGCTGGACCAGGTTACGGCCGGTTGGACCCGGCACTGGCCCGGCAGCTACTGAGCCAGGTGCAGGTTGAGCCCCTGGGCTAGAAAGGGCTGCTATGGCACTACTGGGAATAGACCTGGGCACCAGCAGTATTAAAGCCGTGGTCTACGACGAAGCCGGCCACCAGCTGGCTCTGAGCCGGGTGCCCACGCCCATGACCGAGCTGCCCGGAGGGTGGGCGGAATATCCCGCTGACGCTGTGTGGCAGGCAGTATGCCAGGTGCTCAGCGGCGTTACCAGCCAGGTTCCTCCCCAGGACATTGTGGCCCTGGCAGTGACCAGCATGGGCGAAGCCGGCGTGCCGGTGGACCGGGCAGGGAAGGCCCTCTATCCGGCCATTGCCTGGTTCGATCCGCGCACCACCCCCCAGGTAGAGTGGTGGGCAGCCAATGTGGGCCAGGAGAAGGCCTACGCCATTACCGGGCTGAGCCTGAACCCCATATTCTCCGCCAATAAAATCCTCTGGCTGCGGGAAAACCGGCCCCAGGTGTTCCGGCGCATGGCCAAGTGGCTCTGTATGCCCGACTTCATCATCCACCGGCTCAGCGGCCAGTACGCCACCGACTATTCCACTGCCTCCCGCACCTTGCTGCTGGACCTAGCTAGCCGTACCTGGTCCCGCCCTTTACTCAAAGCCACTGGCCTGGGAGCCAAGCTGTTCCCGCCACTCTACCCGAGCGGCACCACCGTAGGACAAGTACACCGCCAGGCAGCAGCTGACACCGGCCTGCGCCCGGGCACCCTAGTAGTTACTGGCGGCCATGACCACATCTGTGCGGCACTGGCCTGGGGTGTGGTCGAACCTGGAGTGCTCCTGGACTCGGTGGGCACCGCTGAGGCACTGCTCACTCCCCTGGCAGCCCCTGTGCTCTCGCCTCAGGGCATGGCCCAGGGCTTCAACGTAGGCTGCCACGCGGCCCAGGACTGCTACTACATCCACGGCGGGCTGAACTTTTCCGGTGGGGGAGTGGCCTGGATTTTGCAGCAGGTTTTCGGCACTGCGCCCCAGGCAGACCTAGACAGCATCCTGGCCCAGGTAGCTGCGGTGCCTCCAGGGGCCAACGGGCTGCGCTATATTCCCCACCTGCGGGGGGTACTGGGGCTTGCCGGCGTCACCAGGCAGGCGGCGCTGGTGGGCTTGCGCTCCCAGCACAGCCGGCCAGAGCTAGTGCGCGCCGTGATTGAAGGACTCTGTTATGAAGCCCGGGCCATTACCGAATCGCTCATGGCCATTGCCGGCGCCCAGGTGAGCCAAGTGCAGTGTATTGGCGGCGGGGTGCGCAACAGGCTGTGGATGCGCATCAAGGCGGCGGTGTACGGAAAGCCCCTGGTGGTCCCCACTGGCCCCGAAGAAGAAGAGGCAGCGCTGGGCGCGGCGCTGCTGGCTGGCATGGGTGCCAGAGTTTATGCCAGCCAGCGCCAGGCCCTAGCAGCAGTGCAGCTCCCCCGGGGGATAATCTCCCCTGACCAGGACTGGGCAGAGCGCTACCAGGCGCTGTATGCCCAGTACCGGCAAATCGAGCCACTGTTGGCCCAGGTAGACCAAACGCTGGCCAGACCTGTATCCTAGATAGGCTCGGTGGGAGGTGAACATGAAACTACCAGTGGAATTGATGCAGGGCAAGCAGAAGAAACTGCGGGCTCTGGCTGACCGGCGCGGCATCATTGCCGCTGCAGCCATGGACCAGCGCGGGTCGCTGCGCAAAGCCATTGCCCAGGCGCGCGGGGTGGTAGAAGAAAAGGTGACCACCCAGGAGCTGGGCGAGTTTAAGGCAGCGGTGACCAAGGCGCTGACGCCTCACGCCAGCGCTATCTTGCTGGACCCCGAGTGGGGGATGGAAGCCACCAAACAGCGCGCCAAAGGCTGCGGGCTGCTGTTGGCTTATGAAGCCAGCGGCTACGACAACACCCAGCCCGGCCGCCTGCCGTCGTTTATCCCTGGTCAGACCGTGCGCAAGCTGGTGGAGGCTGGCGCCGATGGCATCAAGGTGCTGCTTTACTACACCCCCAAGGAGTCGGCCCAGGCCAATGCCTATAAGCACGACTGGATCGAGCGGGTGGGCGCCGAGTGCGCGCTGCACGGCGTGCCCTTCTTCCTGGAGCTGGTCAGCTACGACCCCAGTGGGGGCAGCACCAGCACCCCGGAGTTTGCCGTCCAGAAGCCCCAGCTGGTGATTGAGTCCATTACCGAGTTCGCCAAGCCCCAGTACCTGGTGGACGTCTTCAAGGCCGAGATCCCGGTGAACCTGAAGTTCGTCACCGGCTCCTCACTCTGCAAGGGCACCGGGGTCTACAGCAAACCCCAGGCGCTGGAGGCCTTCCGCCAGCTAGGCAAGGTGGTGCAGGG
>JACQHA010000030.1 GCA_016199255.1 Deinococcus sp. | reverse complement strand
TTCTCCAGGAGGGGCAGCGGCATCCTGACATGGCCGGGGAGCTCTCGGCACTGCTGGTCCAGATCGGCTTCGCGGCGAAAATCCTCTCGTGGGAGATCGGTCGCGCGGCGCTGGTGGGCAAGCTAGGGCTAGTAGGCGAGCAGAATCCCACGGGTGACGCCCAGAAAAAGCTGGATGTCTTTGCCAATGAAACGGTGATCGACGCCTTTGCGCAGACCGAGCTGGTGGCCGGGCTCGTCTCGGAAGAGCTTGATGACGTCAAACTGTTGGCCTGTAGCAACGAGGCCAAATATATCCTGTGCACCGACCCACTCGATGGCTCCTCCAACACGGACATCAACGGCGCTGTGGGGACCATCTTTGGCTTCTACCGCCGCAGGACCACTGGGCAATGTCTGGTCGCAGAGGAGCTGCGCCGCAAGGGCGCTGAGCAGGTGGCTGCGGGCTACGTGATGTATGGCACAAGCACCGTCCTGGTCTACACCTGTGGCCACGGTGTCCACGGATTTACCTTAGACCGGGATCTCGGCGAGTTTCTGTTGTCACACGAACAGATCCGGTGCCCAGTACGGGGACACACCTACAGCGCCAATCTCGGTCGCTCCCCCGACTGGCATCCCCACATCAGGAGATTCATCGAATACCTGACCATCCCGGACCCTGCCACCCACCGCCCGTATTCGCTGCGCTATACCGGGGCGCTGGTTGCTGACCTGCACCGCATCTTGCTGGAAGGCGGCCTGTACTTGTACCCGGCCGATGCCCAGCACTCAGACGGCAAGCTGCGCCTGCTCTATGAATGTGCGCCCCTGGCCTTGGTGGTGGAGCAGGCAGGCGGGCGCGCCAGCACCGGCACCCAGCGCATGCTCGACCTCCAAGCCACGTCGCTTCATCAGCGCGCCCCACTGGTAATTGGCAGCGCCGAGGACGTTGCCCTGTACGAGCGACTCTTGACAGGCGGAAGCCCATCCTGAGGACGAAACACTGTGCCAGAGCAAGGACAAGCCAGGCTGAGTTGGGCAGGGCCATACTGTCACTGTCCACCGTGTGGCAGGCGCTGAAGCACTGAACGTTTCAGTGGAGCAGGAGAAGACGAGCAGAGAGGCCATCTCATGAGCCTAAACAGACGAAAGCAGGTAGTGATTCTGGGCAGCGGGTTTGGCGGCTTGTATGCAGCTCTGCAGCTAGAAAAGACGCTGGCCCGCGACCCAGACGTAGAAGTCACGCTGGTGAATCGCGAGAACTTTTTTCTGTTCACCCCTATGCTGCACGAAGTGGCAGCCAGCGACCTGGACCTAACACACATTGTAAACCCGATGCGCAAGCTGCTGCGGCGAGTGACTTTCTTTCACGGCGATGTCGAGGCCATTGATCTCCGAGCGAGGCAGGTGGTACTCTCCCACGGCACCGCACATCACCACCACGAGCGAGAGTACGACCACCTGGTGATTGCTCTGGGTACCATCACGAACTTGTACAACCTGCCGGGGCTCCAGGAGCGGGCGCTGACGATGAAATCCCTGGGTGATGCGATCTACTTGCGCAATCACCTGATTGCCCATCTGGAAGAAGCGGACTTCGATTGCTGTATCGCCATGCGCGAGTCCCTGCTGACGTTTGTGGTGGCCGGTGGCGGGTTCGCCGGCGTGGAAACCATCGCCGCGCTCAACGACTTCCTCCGAGCGGCTATCAAGTTCTATCCGCGCCTGCATGAGGACCTCCTCCGGGTGGTCCTGGTGCACTCTGGACCGGTGATTCTGCCCGAACTCAGTGAAAAACTCGGAGCCTACGCGCAGAAAAAGTTGACCGAGCGGAAAGTAGAAATCCGGATCAACACCAAAATCACGGGGATTGCAGACCGGGGCGTGGCACTGAGCGACGGCACATTGATCAAGGCAGACACCTTGGTCTGGACGGCCGGCACATCTCCGAATCCGCTGTTGGAGACGCTGCCATGCCACAAGGAGCGCGGCCGCCTGGTGGTCAACCAATACCTGGAAGTCCCGGATTGGCCCGGCGTGTGGGCACTGGGCGACTGTGCCCTGGTACCTGATGGCACGACAGGCATACCATACCCGCCTACAGCGCAACATGCGCTGCGCGAGGGGAAAGTGGTTGCGCACAACATCGCGGCGGCCATCCGCGGGGGCCAGAAAAAACCGTTCACCTTTTCCACGCTTGGGCAACTGGCGGCCATTGGCAGACGAACCGGCGTCGCCAACATCATGGGGATCAACTTCTCAGGCTTCCTCGCCTGGTGGCTGTGGCGGACGATTTACCTAAGCAAACTGCCGCGCTTTGAAAAGAAGCTGCGGGTCGCATTAGATTGGACGCTAGACCTCCTTTTTTCCAAAGATCTCGTCCAATTCCTGACGTTGCGCGCCCCGACCGTCTCCTATAGGGAGGCCGAGAGCCAGCTGCCAAGCCAGGCTTCAACCAGTGCCGCTGGCGTACTGCTGGAGGATAGCTCAGAGGGCGTACTAGAATCAGAGAAGGGGAAAAGGCCGGTGAAGGAGGGAGACCGGAATGGGAAGTAGATTCGGGGCTGGTGTCGCTGCTGGTCTCGTCGTGACGTTGGTTATGACGATTCTCCCGTACCTGGCGCCACTGATGGGCCTGCCCAAGATGGACATCCCGGGCATGCTAGGCACCATGTTCGCCAGCCCCGGCACCGGCGCTACTGGGGGCCATCTTGGCACTCATCGCGGGATGATGCCGGCGCCAGGGTTCTTCATGGCCAACCTGGGGGGCATGGCGGCTATTGGGGCGCTGATCGGCCATCTGGTGTATGGGGCTGTACTCGGGGCCCTCTACACCGGCTGGGCCCCGGCGGCGCAGCGGACGGCGCCAGCTTAGTCGCCCCCAGGGGACAGCTCAGAAGTCGGTGGCACGCGCCGGCAAGGAGGACCGATGACAACTCAGAAGAAGATCACCGTCTTTAGCCAGCCTGGCTGACTGTTCTGTGGGAAGGTGAAAGAGTTTCTTTCACGGAAAGGTATTCCCTACACTGAGCGCGACATCTCCCAGGACCCTACGGCTCTACAGGAGTTAGAGCGCTATAAGATCATGTCCACCCCAGTGACCGTGATCGATGGGGAGGTGGTAGTGGGATTCGACCGAGCGAAGCTCGAACAACTGCTCAATGCTTAGGGCAGGTCCAGGGAAACAATGACTAACGGTAACGAAGCCAGGGCAGGTCAGCACCCTGCCCTGGCTCTAAGTGCC
>JACQHA010000082.1 GCA_016199255.1 Deinococcus sp. | reverse complement strand
GCCCGTTCGACCTGATCTTCGAGGCCACCGGCTACTCCCCTATTGTCTTTGAGAGCATGCAGGCCCTGGCCAAGAACGGCGTGCTGGTGCTTTCCAGTGTCACCGGTGGCGACCGCAAGGTGGAAGTGCCGGCAGACAAGATCAACCTGGAGTTCGTGCTGGGGAACAAGGTCATGGTGGGCACGGTGAATGCCAACCGGGAGTACTTCGAGCTGGGGGTGAAGGACTTGGCCCAGGCTGAGGCGCAATATCCCGGCTGGCTGAGCCGGCTACTCACCCACCCAGTGAAAGGGCTGGCCAATTACCAGGAGCTATTCAATAAGCTCACCACCGCCAAGGGGGCCATCAAGGTGTTCTGCGACGTAGCTGAGGCCTAACCTGCTACGATGAAGGAGTCCACCTGATGAGCCCCAATAGACGGCAGCGCATTGTGGTCTTGGGCAGTGGCCTTGCCGGGCTCTATACTGCCCTGCAGCTAGAGAAGACCCTGGCCCGCGACCCGAACGTTGAAGTCACCCTGGTGAACCGGGAGAACTTCTTCCTGTTCACCCCCATGCTGCACGAGGTAGCCGCCAGCGACCTGGACTTGGCTCAGAGGGCGGGGGCAACGGCCAAGAGGCCCGCTGCAAAATCAGAGCCGGGAGGACAGGTAGATGATGAAGACTTCTGGCGCCATGGAAATGGCAGGAAAGGAGAGTACTATGGACGGAGTGTTCAGTTTCGCTCAAAGGATCTCATTACCCCTCCTGCGATTCAGCCTGGGGCTGGTGCTGATCTGGATCGGGACCTTGAAATTTGCTGACCCCTCCCCGGTAGTAGGACTGCTGGGCGCGTCTATTTCCTTTCTGGCCTTTCCCGCCTTCGTCTACCTCCTAGGCGCAGTAGAGGTGATCCTTGGCCTGGCGCTTTGGATCGGCATTGCGGTGAAGTATGTGGGCATCATCTTGCTTGGCCTCTTCGCTGGCACAATACTGATCTTCCTGATGGCTCCCCGCATCGTACCCGGCGTAGCCGAGACCTACGGAGCCGCAGGCTTTCCTTTTCTTAGCCTGCTCGGTGAGTTCTTGCTGAAAGACCTGGTGCTCTTCGCCGCCTGCGTCGCAACGGCTGGCTTGGCAGCCGCCAAGGAAACCAAGAAGGCCTCCTAACCCTGCACTCAGTAGAGTCAGTGGGGTTGATCTACCCACTTAGGTGAGGGAGAGACCCATGATCCGTTTCGGTCCCGAAATTTGCCGCAACCTGGACGCCGCCCTCTCGCGGGAGTGGCTGGAGACCAATAGCCTGGGAGGCTTTGCCTCTTCCACCATTGTCGGGCTCAACACCCGCCGCTATCACGGGCTCCTCACTGCCGCCACCAAGCCGCCAGTCGGCCGGTTGGTCTTGCTTTCCAAGCTGGAAGAAACCCTGATCGTTGATGGGCAGCGCTTCGAGCTGTCGGCGAACGCCTATCCAGGGGTGATCCATCCCCAAGGGCAGCAATACCTCCAGCAGTTCCGGCTCGACCCGTGGCCCGTTTTCACCTATGTGGTGGGTGGCGTCGAGGTGGAGAAGTCTGTATTCATGCTCCACGGGGAGAACTCCACCGTGATCCAGTACCAGCTGCGCTCCGCTGGCGGCCAGCCGTCCCCAGCTCCCAGCCGGGTGGAGCTGGAGGTCCGGCCCCTCATTGCCTTCCGTGACTATCACAGCACGACCCACGAGAATAGCGCGCTCAATCCGCAGGTCCAGGCTGCGCCCGGCCTGGCTACGGTGCAGCCCTATGCTGGCCTGCCGGCACTGCACCTGGCCCACGATGCCGATCAGCTAGACACCACTGGCTATTGGCTTCGCCGGTTCCAATACGCCGTGGAACGCGAGCGAGGCCTGGATTTCGAGGAAGACTTGTTTAGCCCGTTCGCCTTGCGTTTTGATCTGAGCCGGCGTACCACTGTGGCACTCATTGCTTCCACCGAGCGCCGCCAGATCAGCCAGGTTCCCCACTACCAGCAGGCAGAACTGGCCCGGCGCCAGGCAGTGCTGGAAAAGGCTCCCACTGATGACGAGTTCATGCGCTCGCTCCTGGCCGCCGCCGATCAATTCATCGTAGCGAGAGGAGAACTCAAGACGGTCATCGCCGGCTACCACTGGTTCGCCGACTGGGGCCGCGACACCATGATCACGCTGCCCGGCCTGACCTTGGTCACGGGGCGAGCGGAGGCGGCCAAGAGCTTGCTTCTGGCGTTTGCCAAGCACGTGGACCGGGGCATGTTGCCCAACCGATTCCCTGATGCTGGGGAGGCTCCTGAATACAACACTGTGGACGCTACTCTGTGGTTCTTCGAAGCAATTCGTTCACTCCTGGAATACACTGGCGACTACCAGTTCGTGCGCGACAATCTCTATCAGGTGCTGGTGGACATCATCGCCTGGCACGAACGCGGCACCCGTTATGGGATCCAGGTCGATGCAGACGGCCTACTGGCAGCTGGCGTACCTGGCACTCAGCTCACCTGGATGGACGCTAAAGTGGGCGACTGGGTGGTGACGCCACGGCACGGCAAGCCCGTCGAAATCCAGGCGCTCTGGTACAACGCCTTGTGCACTATGGAGCACCTGGCAGAGAGATTCCGCGACTCGGCCGGGCAGAAGAAGTACAGCCAGATGGCGCTCGAGGCACATCACAGTTTCAACCAGCAGTTCTGGAACGATCAAGCCGGCTGCCTTTATGACGTGGTGAACCAGCAGATTAGGGACGCTGCCATCCGCCCCAATCAGGTTCTGGCCATTAGCCTGCCGCACAGCATGCTCTCCAGGGAGAAGGCCAAGCGGGTTCTGGCCGTAGTGGAGCGAGATCTGCTTGCCCCTTATGGCCTGCGGAGCCTTGCCCCTAGTGATCCGCAGTATCGCGGCCGCTATCAGGGCGACCCCCTGAGCCGCGACGGGGCCTACCATCAGGGCACTG
>JACQHA010000063.1 GCA_016199255.1 Deinococcus sp. | reverse complement strand
TGTCTCCGCCGGGATGGCCCGCACCCGCAACTCGCAGAAGCGACTGTGGGCTTGCATCGCTGGCTCTGACCTGCCTTGGAAGTGAAGGAGGTACCGGACATTATTTATTCAAAATTCAGTAGTTACGAGGCGATATCTGTCTCCGGGAACGCTGCGACCCAGGCGAACCAGAAGGTGGTGCGGGCCGGGAGTAACTCCAGCTGGACCCCAGCCAGCGGCCCACTGGTTGCGCGACCAGCTAGGCTCCAGGTGCTGCCTGTGTCCAGGTCATGGATGGTGCCCTCCTGCAGCACAAAACGCAGCGCCTGGCCATTGACCACCGGGGGGAACGCCGCACCGCTGCCGCCAATGGCAAACACCACCACGGCTTCATCGCCCAGGCGGTCGTGGTACACCCGATCCCCCTGGGACTGGAGCGGGTAGGCCCGTCGCTGGCCTCCTAGATCGAGGCCCAGCACCAATTCGCCCGCGGGCAGGCGCTGGTCGGCTCGGACCTGGGGAGAGGTGGGAAAGCCGAGGATCCCCGGTCCCCGGGTGTTCAGGATCTCATCCAGCCCCAAGAACGGGTCACGGCTATAGTCCCGTTGGTAGCCAGTGTCGAACGACAGCACCACCGTGTCGGGGTGGAGCTGTTTCCATTCGGCCCAGGTGGTGACCACGGAGGGCAACGGGGTGACGCGGGCGCCGGTGAGTTCACCGACAATCGCCTCCCCGGCAACTTGGAACCACCAGGAGTCGGTTTGGCGATCATACATCACCAGATCCGACTGATACAGGGCGCTGGTGTTACCAAAGGACAGGACCCGATCCCCCAGCCGGCGGTCATAGACGATGCCACTGCGGCACAACGGGCAATAGGAGATGAGCACGGGCCGGCCAGCCACAGTATCATTGACGATTTCGTGGAAGTTCAGGATGCGGAAGGGATAGGCGCGCACATCACCCTCGTCGGCCACGCCAATGATCAGGTCGCGCTCCAGCACGCCATACGCCTCACGGGCTGGTATAAACTTCGGTTGGTCGATGGGCGGGATGGCGTCGCGGAAACGCTCAATGTCCGCCGGGGTGGCGTTCGACAAGCGGATGAAGCCCCCGTAGAAGGTATCGATGACAATGTCTTCGAGGGGCACACTGTGGAGACTGAGATCTACCGCCAGCGCGACGCTGCTCACGCAGAGCGTGGTGGCTATCCACGCTTTCAGGCGGGAACGCATGTCACCCCTCCACCCCGAAAATCACCGTCTCGGGCCGGAACGCCGCCCAGGCAAACCAGAAAATGTTGGTGTGCATGATCGGGGTCAACGCTTGACCAGCCAGCGGTCCGGAGAGGGCCTGCCCCGTAATGCTCCACACACTGCCGGTCTGCTGGTCCACAATCTGGCCTTGGTCATTTTTCGTGAAGATAAGCGGCTGCCCAGCCACTGTGGGATCGAACACCCCGGTCGCGCCAACGTCGCGTGACCCGGCAATGCTCCGGGCATCTAGCGCTGAGGTGGTGCCGGAGACAAAGAAGATCACCAAGGGCTGGTTGTTGAATACGTCATTGATGACCCCACGCTCAGATACCAGATTGAAGGGATAGGCAATGGCCTGGTCGCCGATTTCTACAGCCACGACCCGCTCTTTGGGGGCCAGGCGGCCGTCCACCACGCCATCGAACAGGAAGGGGGGGTTATCAATGCGGTCATAGCCTACATAGGGGTTCTGCCCATAGGGCCGGGAGATACCCGTGTTGGTGGAGAGCACCTGGCCAGCGGGAAAGGCGGCCTGGAAGTCCGCGAAGCTGATGATCTGCGCTGGGAACTCCTCTAACTGGGCACCAGTGAGGGTCCCCACCACCGCGCGACCGTCGATCTGGGGCCACAGTGAGCGGGTCGCCCGGTCATACATCACTAGGTCCGAAAAGAGTAACGTCCCAGACGTACCAAAGGTCGTGAGAATCTCAGAAGTCTGGCTGAGCACCTGGCTGGCGTGGTCCAGCGCCGTCCGGGCCTGGGCGAGGGCCTGGGTCCTGGCCTCAGGCGTACCGCTTGGGAAGGCCTGCAGCACGGCACTACGAGCGTCAATGGCCTCGGGCACAAACCCTAACCGCACCAGGGCTGCAGCGGCGTCATTCACCAGCTGTCGAGAGGGTCGCTCCTCTGGGAGCACCGCTTCCAGGGCCGCCAGCCGTTCACGAGCCGTGGCCACCACCTCGCTCAGGGCCGCGCGGCGTTGGTCATCAACAGCGATGCGCCGGCTATAGGCAATAGCGGTGTTGCAGAGCGGACAGAAGGTGACCGCTACTGGCACGCCGCCCACCACATCATTGGCGATCTCATGCCAGGTCATGATCTGGAGGGGGTACGCCCGGGCGTCACCATTGAGGGTGAAGAGGATGACGGGCTCCAGGTCTGCTAAGAACGTGGCCTCTTCGGAAGAGACGAAGTGCAAGTTCTGCGCGTCCAGAGCGGGGATACCATCAGGTGGTGGTCCGCCTGACAGAAAGAGGCTTGGCTCTACTTCAAACCGGCTAAGGTCAGTGCCCAGGGCAGTGAACTGGGGTGGTGTCCCGAATTGGGCGCTCGTGGCGCCGAGGGCGAGGGCTACTATTGCCAGGACCAGGCAAGCGCGGTGTTTCACATTAAACCTCCAGCACCTATGAAACATGGGAGTTCTCCTTCGCCCTAGTATCTTCCGGCCCGGGGAGAAGGTCTATTAACCAGTTAACACGGCAGTGGTGGCGCGGCTGATGGGACTATGTCAGGCTCGCGACAACGTGATATAGTCATCGCCAACATATTATTGCGCTGAGGTGCATGATGACCGAGACTGACCTGATCACCCGCTACAACTATGATGCCTTCGTGCCCCAGAAGTTCCTGCCGTGGATGCGGTTTGACCAGAGCCCACCGCTGGGACAGCCGGCGCCCGACTTCCCCTTGTGGCACCTGGATGGTCGCGAAATGCGCCTCAGTACCATCTGGTCCCAGCACCTGTACACTGTCGTGGAGTTTGGCAGCTTCACCTGACCGTACTGTGGGATGGCGGCGCCATCCATGAACGCCATGGCCGACCGGTATGCGGCACAGGGTGTGGGTGCCATCTTCCTCTACACCCACGAGGCCCATCCCGGCGAGCACTACCCCCACCTCACCTCGATGGAGCAGAAGTTCCAGCACGCCCGGGCGTTACGGGATGTGCTGCAGGTGACACGGCCTATCTTGGTCGATGCCCTCGATGGGGCGTGCCACCGGGCCTATGGCTCGATGCCCAACATGACCTGGATCTTCAACCAGGCAGGCCAGCCGATCTATAAGTCGGATTGGACTGACGCCGCCAGCGTTGAGAATGCCCTGACGTACTTCCTGGACGTGGCAGCGCGGCGGCACTCTGGTGCGCGGCTGGTCCCGTTCCGGGTCGAGCGACTGGACTACCGCACCCAGGACCGCGCCGCCTTCTATCAGGGACTGGAGCGAAATGGGCCAAAGGCGGTGGAGGAGTTCCGGGCAGCCTTTGGGTAGAGAGGTGCTGTCGCTACTCTCCAACCCAGTGCTCAGAGGCAGTACCCCTAGAGTGGCCTGGGGTGTGGAATACTGCCCGTTGGAATGGAGGATAGGCGACAGGAGCAATAGTGTGTAGAAACGATACGGCGTCTATTAAGTAGTTGACAGGAGCGCAGTCCTCTGGTGTGGCTGAGGACCGCTGTTGGGTGTTAAATGGTTAATTGCTCTGAGAGGGTGGTCCTGTACTACGCTGAGGCCGCAGCCGAGTTGTGTCCCGGCGTTGATGTGCCTCGGGTGTCCGAACGGCTGCCACCCATGGGAGGACGATGCCCCCGGCGACGGCCAGGGGCACGCTCACTCAGAGTGAGGATACATGCACCCCTGGATAGTAGCGCGGCGCTGCGGTCGCTGGCTATAAAGTGGTTGACAGAGGCAATGAGCATCAGAGCAACCGAGACCACAAGGCGCTTTTTCACACAGACGGGGATCGAAGTACCTGCCGTGACGGCAGACCAAATGCGTGCAGTGGATCGCATCGCCATAGAAGAGACTGGGCCGAACCTCCTGCAAATGATGGAAAACGCCGGGCGGAGCCTCGCTCAGCTGGCGATCGCTGTCCTGGGACAGGGTTGGGACAAGGCGAGAGTTGTGGTGCTCGCTGGTGTCGGGGGGAACGGTGGTGGCGGGATCTGTGCCGCCCGTCATCTTGCCAATCGCGGCGCGAACCTCAGGCTCTGCCTGGCCGAGCCTGATCGTTTGCGGGACGTACCTGCCTATCAGCGCAGGATTTTCCAGTTTACCAGCGGGCAGGAAGTAGACGCCGCGCGTGTGGGTGAGGAGCCCGTAGATCTGATTCTCGATGCGCTGATCGGGTACAGCTTGCGCTCGGCTCCCCGAGGACCAGTGGCGGAACTCATCCGCTGGGCGAATGGCACGCACGCTCCGATCCTGTCCTTGGATCTTCCCTCCGGAGTGGATGCCACCTCTGGGGAGACTCCAGGGGATGGCATCAAACCTCAGTGGACGCTGACCCTGGCCCTGCCCAAAACTGGGCTTTCGTTGGAAAAAACTGGCAATCTGTTTCTGGCCGACCTTGGTATCCCCATCGAGACTTACCACCGGATAGGATTGTCCTACGTCACACCATTCGGGAATTGTTTCTGGGTCCCCCTGACCGACCGATGAACTCGGCACGCTCTCCCAGGCAGATCCGCTGCACCCTGAACCAGCACCTGGGGGCTGCCGACCCGTGCCCAAGTGGTTCACCCTCGTCTGGGATGGCACGTGAATAGGACGACCAGACCCTCGCTGAGGACCCTGCTCTGCAGAGCCGGGCGTGGGCCTACCCTGGCTCTATCGCCATTACGGGTCTTCTCCAAAGTGAGTGGGTAAAAGTCGAGTAGTTCATCGCAGGGAATCGGCTCTGGGCAAGGGTTTTCTAGGTTTTAAGTGATGAGAAATCGTAGGCCGCTACGGCTCGCCGCTCCGGGTCCGAGAGTTCCGGAAACGCCGACTGGTGCCGCTCCACTGGGGAGCAGATTCCCAGCAAGCTGATTAGGGTCTGTGTGCCTGCCTTCCGTGCTCCTCAAGCCGCTCCCGCGTCGGGAACTCTCCACCGCACGCCGCACACCGGAACCCGCTCTTCTGCTGCCCTTGATGCGCTTGCCTTCCGTGCTCCTCAAGGCTCTTTTGTGTCGGGAACTCTCCACCGCACGCTGTACACCGGAAGCTCTGTGCCATACCGTTCCTCTCCTCTCTCCTTAGCGCCCCTGCGTGAGGGCTGAAGGTCGCGACGCGAGGGTCACGGTCGCACTCACGCGGTACTGGATATAGCACTGAGAGTGAGCAAGCTGCCGTCAAGTATTTGACAGGTACTACTGGCAAGAGGGGGGGGAAGATGCATAGACTCTCACCGCCGCTGACCATTCACCTCCTATGAATATCCCCACCTGGTGCTGGTACAGCGTAGCCGAATAAGGGGAGCACCTG
>JACQHA010000062.1 GCA_016199255.1 Deinococcus sp. | reverse complement strand
GTGCTGCTCAAGCTGCTGGCCAGGCGGGGGGCAGAACTTCCCCATCTGGCGCGGGCGGCGGTGATCTCCGGGCCAGCAGCGCGCGTCTGTCTCCGGATGCCGCGCTGGCAGCTTTGGGCGGGACGGCTTTGCGCCCAGGTCATGCCTACTCTCCGGTTCGCAGGCAGCGTGCGGCCGGACCTGCTCACCAGCGATCCTCTAGTGGCTGCCGCCTATGAGCCAGATCCACTGGTACATCGCTGGACGTCAGCCCGGCTGGGGATGGAGATCCTGGACAATGGCCCTCAAGTGCTCAGCTCAGTTTCGCGCATCAGCCTCCCCTGCCTCTTGATCCACGGCGCTGAAGACGCCATCACCGACCCGGCCGGGAGTCAGGAGGTAGCCGCCCGGCTCGCTGGCCCGCATGCCTTGCGAATCTACGCCAGCATGCGCCATGAGCCGCACAATGAACGCCAGCGGGAGCTGGTGTTCCGTGATGTGGAACAGTGGGCAGAGCAGTATGTGTTGTCGAATAACCCCCAACCGGCAGCAGCCAGCGAACCGCTGCGCCTGAAGGCCCAGCCCTAGAAGGAGCCACATGCCCCGCCAGGTGCGACTCTATGCGGTGGGTGACGTACATGGCTACTGTGATGGACTGATTGAAGCCCTCGACCAGGCAGGGATTCTTGACCAGCAAGGGAATCTCTTAGAGGAGGTGCGTATCGTCCAGGTAGGCGATATCTACGACCGGGGCCCGGACTGCGGCCGGGTGGTGGCCTATTTGGACCAGCAGGGGGACCGGGTGGTGCGGCTTTTAGGGAACCACGAGCTGGAGTACCTGCATCCCCGTTCCTGCGGCCTGCTGAGTGATGAGCAGTTCCAGCGGATCATCCACAGCGGCCATCCTGCCGCCCGCTACTTCGCCCAGTTTTCCGACTTCAGCGCTGCCCGCCGCCAGGACCTCTTGGAGCGGCTGGCCACGGGCAAGCTCTTGGCCGCCTACGCCAGTGGTGGCGTCTTGTTCATCCACGCTGCTCTCTTAGTACGGGACTTGGAAACCTTGGAGCTAGAGGCCGATGCTTCGCCTGAAGCCATGGCCAATTGTATAAACCGCCTGGCGCGCACTGCTGCCATTATGGCTAGAGCGGGGGATTTCTCCGGCTTCGAGCACCCGCTCTTTGCAGAAGATGGGCCCTTCTGGCGGCGGCCCTGGAATTTCCAGCTCCCGGAGCTGATTCCCGGCCTGCGCCAGATCGCCGGCCACACCCCGCCAGGGCGGGGCGAGCGGCATATCCGGGTGATTAAAGGGCCCAAAGGCGCCTCGCTCACCATCGTGGACGTGGGCATCATGCTAGGCAACCGGGAGATCCAGTTGGTGGGAGAAATAGATTAGGGGCGACCCTCAGGTCGCCCCTCCTCCCTCCTGCGTGCTCTTCCCTACCCGCACCTGGTGTAGCCGCAGGTACCGCATACCACGCAGCCTTCCACGTACTTGATGTAACCACCACACTCGGGGCACTGGGGGTTCAGCCCCCGCAGCTCTTCCTGGCTGGAGACAGCACTATGCTGTCCTGGAGCGGAGGCCTGCAATTTCGCCGCTAATGGATCATGCTCCGCTTTAGGCGCCACCGGCATAGGCTCCAGCCCCAGGTGATGGGACATGGCGACAGCAATAGCGTCGGCACAGGAGAGGATGGTCTGGCCGTTATTCCAGGCCGGCGCCGGGCAGCGGATGCCGCGCAGCTGCCTGGTAACCTGCGCCGGGTCCACACCAGCCCGGAGCGCCAGCGACACCATGCGGCCAATGGCTTCGGTCTGCGCCGCGGCGCAGCCACCGCTACGACCGAGGCGGGCAAACACTTCAGCCAGGCCTCGCTCGTCCTCATTGATGGTGACGTAGAGCTTGCCGCAGCCAGTGTTCACTGCCTCGGTGGTGCCAGTGGTCACCACCGGCCGCTCCCGGGGCTGGACCACCGGCAAGGTGACCGGCTCCGCCGGGGGCGTGACGCCCTCACCTAGCGCTAACCCAGTAGAGGCGACTGACTCGGCTGGGAGACGAGCTGGTTTGACCTCAGATGGCCTGGGCTCAGAAGCATGGCCATTGCTGGCTGGCGCTGAGAGCTGAACCGGTTCCGGAGCAGAGGTATGGCCATTGCTAGCCTGAATAGGCGCGGCCTCAGTCACCTCAGCCAGCTGGGCCTCGGCATTGCCCACGTTCAGCACCTGGGTATCCCGGGAGCCGTCCCGGTAGACGGTCAGGCCCTTGAGCCCCAGCTGCCACGCCAGGAAATAGGCCTTTTCCACGTCCTGCTCAGTAGCTTCCGCCGGGAAGTTAATGGTCTTGGAAATCGAGTTATCGGTAAACCGCTGGAACGCCGCCTGCATCCGCACGTGCCCCTCGGGGGTAATGTCCCGGGCGGTAACGAAAACACCCTGAACCTCTACTGGCACCTCGGCCAGGTTCTGGCAGCTGCCAGTTTTCGCCAGCACTTGCGCCAGATCTTTGCTCCAGAAGCCCTGCTCCTTGGCCACCCGCTCAAAGGCCGGCGACACGTATGGGAGCTGGATAAGCTTGTCCCCATCGCGCATGTTGCGGTAGTAGGCCAGAGCGAACACTGGCTCGCAGCCGTAGCCTTCCACCCCGGCCACGGTGCCAATGGTGCCGGTAGGTGCCACGGTGTTAGTGCAGGAGTTGCGGATGCCATACTCCTTCACCGCCGCCTGCACCTTGGCCCACCGCAGGTCAGGACGGCCAAAGCGCCCTTTGCTGGTGCCCTCAGGCAGCGGAAAGCCCAGCTCCCCCCGGCTATAAATGCTGCCCTCAAACTCCGGGAAGCGGCCGCGCTTTTTCGCCAGCTCCACTGAGGCCAGCTTGGAGTGGTAGGCAATGAACTCCACGACCTGCTCCGCCACTGCCTCGCCCTCTGGGGTGGCGTAGCTCACGCCAATCTCATAGAGCAGGTCGCCAAAGCCCATGATCCCCAGCCCAATGCGCCTGGTCCTGAGTGCCCACTCCCGGAGCTGGGGAATGGCCGGCACGTACTTGTTGGCGTCAATCACGTTGTCCAAGAAGTGCACTGAGCTGTGGACCGTGCGCTCCAGCCTGGCCCAGTCAATGGTGTGCTCGAGAGTGACGTGCTTGGCCAAGTTAATTGAGCCCAGGCAGCAGTTCTCGAAGGGACCTAAACTTTGCTCTCCGCACGGGTTCGTGGCCTCCAGCTCATACAAGTGGGGCGCTGGATTCCACCTATTCATCCGGTCCAAGAACAGCACCCCAGGCTCGCCGTTACGATACGCCCCGCGCACGATCTCCCGGAAGATCTCCCGAGCCTTGAGGGTGTGCCACACTGAGCCATCGTGCGGGCTCCTGAGCTCAAAGTCCTGGTCGTTCTCCACAGAACGCATGAAGGCGTCGGTGATGCCTACGGAGATGTTGAAGTTACTAATCTCGCCGTCCTTCTCCTTGCAGTGAATGAACTCCAGGATGTCTGGGTG
>JACQHA010000022.1 GCA_016199255.1 Deinococcus sp. | reverse complement strand
CCTTTTGCGAAACCCGCTATGAGACCAAGCCAGGGCGAACACCAGCCCCTACCTGGGGGATCAGGCATACTGAGCACCAGGCGGCGTCTGGCCAGTCCTGGAGCCATCTTTCCCATGTTCGAGTCTGGCCGCAGGCCAGACGAGTTTGGGAAAGTGGCGAAAGGACTGCCAGGCGCCGCTCTAGCGCTCCCGGTGCCAGGGCAGCGCCAGCCGCTCCGCCAGACCAATCAGGGCAAAGATCAAGGTCGCCGACAGCGCCGTGGTGAGGATCACCCCATACAGCTCCGCCGCCCGAAACTGGCTCTGGTAGCGCACTGCCAAAAAGCCCAGCCCCGACGACGCCCCCAGCCACTCGCCCACAATTGCCCCAATGACGCTGCCAGTAGCCGAAATCTTGAACGACGAAAAGAGATAGGGCAGCGACGACGGCAAGCGCAGCTTCCAGAAGACCTGCCAGCCAGAGGCATTGAGGCTGGTGAGCAGCTCAAACACCAGCGGGTCCACCGTCTTCAGCCCGCGGGTCATGTTGACCAAAGTAGGGAAAAACGAGATAAGGATAGACACAATAATCTGCGGCCACTTAGGATGGCTGCGCGAAAAAAGAATGAACAAAATGGGCAGAATTGCCACCACCGGCACCGTGGACAGCAAAATGGCAATCGGGTACAGAGTACGCTCATAGGCCCGCACATACACAAACAGCGCCGCAAACAGCACCGATAGCGCCGTCCCCAGCAAAAACCCCCAGGCGGCCTCGTAGAGCGTTGGCCCCAACTGGGAAGCAATCTGCTCATACACCAGCTGCGGAGGGCGGCCAATCTCCTTCAGCAGTGCCTCGTGGACGCCGCTGGGCGGCGGCAGCACCCGCCGGGAGACGCCAGTCAGCTCAGCCTGCACACCGAATTCCCAGCTCACCCAAATACCCAGCAGGGCAAACGCCGGCGCCAATGACTCCAGCAGCGAACTGGTACCCTGCCAGGCAGCACTGCGCTGCTGCCCCGGCGCCAGCAGCATCAAGAGCCCCCGCACCACCAGCCCCAGCGCCAGCCCTACCAACAGCAGCACAAACAGGGCATAAAGCACCCCCACCACTGCTGGCCAGAACGGCCCCCCGAGTGCCGCTCCGGCTGCCTGCCACACCCTCCACACCGCACCGCTCACCACCTGCCCCAAAGAGCGCACCACAAACCCCACCAGGAACCACGCCGCCTCAAGCGCCGGCACCCAGTTCCCAGCGCCCAGGTACCCTAGCCCCAGCGCTACCAAGCCTCCCAGGGCCCACCCCAGCCACTGTCGCACTTCCCGGCGCCGGCCCAGCAAGTAGCCGATCAAAAGCGGCGTCACCACAAACGAAAACGGCGTCACCAAAGTAGTAGCAAACAGGGGCGGCAACAAAAGCGCCACCGCCCAGGCCCGTCCCAGCGCCAGCATCATTCCCGCCCCCAGCCAGTAGGCTCCCAGCAGCGGCGCCGCCCAGCCCGGCACTGCCACCACCCTGGCCAGCACCACCCCGAACCCTGCCTGGGGAGCGCCTAGCGCCAGCAGGCACACCACCCCCCAGGCGGCCAGCACCACCCCGGCAGCCACTGGTCCCACCAGGGGAAGGCGCCGCCGTTGGGGCAATGCCCCAGCCGCCACCGGCTCAGCCACTACCCAGTGCCTCCCAGCGCCCGGAGTACCTGGTTCTCTAGGGCGAAGAACTCTTCACTCTGTTTGATCTCCGGCTGGCGAGGCCGGGGCAAGGTGATATTGATCACGGTACGGATGCGCCCCGGCCGGGGTGTGAGCACCGCCACCCGATCGGACAGATACACTGCCTCAGCCAGGGAATGGGTGACAAACAGGATGGTCTTCCCCGTCTCCTGCCAGATCTTCAATAACTCAGTGTTCATCCGGTCTCGGGTAATTTCATCCAGCGCCCCAAACGGCTCGTCCATGAGCAGCACCACCGGGTCAGCAGTGAGCGCCCGGGCAATAGCTACCCTCTGGCGCATGCCCCCAGATAGCTGGGCGGGATACAGCCGCTCGAAGCCCTCCAGCCCCACCAGGCGCAAGAGCCGCTTGGCCACCTCCCGCTGGCCAGAACGCTGCCCCACAATCTCCAAAGGCAAGGTGACATTGGCCATCACCCGCCGCCAGGGCATCAGCGCCGGCTCCTGGAACACCAGGCCAATGCGCCGCTCCCGCCGGGTCTCGCTAGCTGGCCGCCCGCCAATCAGCACCGCCCCCCGGGTAGGGGGCAACAAGTCGGCCACCAAGCGGAGCAGCGTTGACTTGCCACAGCCGGAGGGGCCGATGAGCGACACAAACTCGCTCTCGGCCACCTCCAGGTCCACCTGGGAAAGCGCCGGCACTGGCTCACCTTGGCCGGTGTACACCAGGTCCACGCCGCGGATGCTGATGGCTTGTGATCCGGCGCGGCCCAGAGCCAACCGCTAACCTCCCAAGCTGCTCAGATCCACCCCAGCTTCGGCCAGGAACTGATCGGTGAACACCGCACTAGCCTGGGGAGCCTCCGCCTCAGTAATCTGGCCGAAGCTAATCAGGTCCCTGATGCCCTGGGCCCACACCGCCTCTTCCATGATCCCGACCTCGCGCACCGCTAGCGGCCGCCCGCTAGGCGAGGTGAGCGCCAGTTTCGAGATAATCTCCAGGCCCAAGGTCTCCTTGTCCGGCGGGAACCCCACCGAGTCCTCGTACGCCGGGCCGGCCTCCGGGAAGATGACCTCATTCACCAGCTCCCGGCCCAGCCCCGCCAGCTGCATGCCAAAGGCAGTGCGGAAGCCGCGCGCCGTAGCATTCACAAAGCGCTGCACCAGGTCCGGGTTGGACTCAATTACATCAGCCCGGGCAAAGGGAATGGACTCGTAGAACAGCACCCCATTGTCGCCGCCAGAGATGAAATTGGTAGTGATCCCCCTGAGCTGCAGGTCCACTGGCTCATTGGACACAAACGACAAGAAGCCGTCCACTGCCCCTTCCACCAGCGGCGCCAGGTCGAACTGCACCGGCACGATCTCGCCGCCAGAGCGGGTAATGTCGTCCAGGGTCAGCCCGTTGGCCGCCAGCATAATCTCCAGCACAAACAGCTGGAAAGTCTGCACCCCAATGCGTCGCCCCACAAAGTCCGGCACTGTCCTGATCTCCGGCCCAGGCAGGCCCAACTGATCCAGCGACTGCTGGGTTAAAGTGGCAAAGCCAAAAGGGGTGCGCTGATAAGTGCCGAAAATGGCCCGGATGGGAATGCCGCGGGCGCTGGCCTCAATCACCTGCACCCCCGAACCCAGGCCAAACGTCACTCCGCCACTGTCCACTTCACCCGCCACGTCCTGAGCACCAGAGCCGTTGAGCAACGTCACGTCTAGCCCCTCATCTTCGAAGAAGCCATACTCC
Source organism: Deinococcus sp. (assembly GCA_016199255.1). GTDB lineage: Bacteria > Deinococcota > Deinococci > JACQHA01 > JACQHA01 > JACQHA01. The sequence goes on along the minus strand of JACQHA010000022.1, from coordinate 2,075 downwards.
TGCGCCACGTAGTAGCCAATGAACTCAATATTGGCGAAGAACGAGAAGCGCAGGCTGGCCGGGGTCAAATTGCTGCGGCGCAAGCTACTGCCAGGCCGCCCCAGCGCCTCCTGCGCTACACTGCGGCCGGCCAGCGCCGCCAGCGCCCCCACCGCCAAGCCGCCCTTCAAGAGGTCACGCCGGCTCACCTGCCTAGGGAGCAACACCTGGGCCTTGTCCTTGGGCATGCTTTCCTCCTCCTCCTGCACCGGGCAGGGCTGAGATCTGTACCCCCACAGTTTACTGCCCAGTCCCTAAAACAGCACCCCGGCTGGCTGGCAAAAACCATCCAGATTCGAGAAATACTATCCAGGACAGGCGCCGTGACCGGCGGCTGTCACGGGTTCTGGATAATGAGCCCCTTTAGGTTAAACTCACTGGCCAGCCGGGCCAGCACCTCGTCTGCCTGGGAGCGGCTAGATACCCTAATACGCACTCTAGTAAGACTAGAACCTGCTGGCTGGTACAGGTAGCTGTCTAAGCCCGCCTGGCGCAGCCGGTCGGCCAGCGCCTGGGCCCTGGCTGCCTCCTGAAACGCTGCCACCTGCACTGCCAGGCCGGGCTCCGGCTCAGCACTCACTGCCACTGCCGGCATCGGCTCAGGAGCCGGACCAGTGAAGACCTGGGCCACCAGCGCTAGGGTCTGCTCTGGCGAGAGGTCCTGGCCCAGGTAGTGCTCGCCCAGCCACAGCTCAAAGTGCAGGTGCGCCCCCAGCTTGGTGCCATTGGCACCGTCTAAGGTGCCAGAGTTGCCAATAAAGCCCACCACCGTGCCAGCCGTGACCTGGTCGCCCACGCTCAGGCCGTCCGCCACCCCGCTCAGGTGGGCGTAGCGGCTGACCACGCCTTTCCCGTGATCCAGCCACACCTGGCGGCCCCGGAAAGCATCCAACGCCTGGGGGCTCGTGGTGGGCAGCGCCTGCTGCGCACTCGCCAGCGCCAGCCACTGCTCCCGGGTCATTTCCACATGCTGCCGGTCCAACCGGATCACTGTACCGAGGGCCACTGCTACCACCGGGTCGCCGTAGTGCACCGGCACACCCACAAAGCCGTTATAAAAATCAAATCCCTGGTGGACACCGTTGCGGTAAGGCCGGGGAGCGCCTGGGAGCTGCCGAGCCTGGGTGCTGAAGTGTGCCCCGGGCACTGGCACTATAAAGCCCGTGGGCAGGGGAAAATCCGTCTGAGCCACTGCCCCAAACAACATCACCAGCCCACAGGCCACCCAGCGCTGGAGGTGTTTCATGCGCATCTTCTTTCCTCCCCAGTTGCCCATAGCCCATTTATGAAGCCGGCCCTCATAACAGGACACTAGCATAGCCCCAGACCATGCCCTGTCAACCAGTGGGCGCGGCAGGCTCATCCCCTGGCAGCGACACGGCAGGCCCGCACCACTTGCGGTGCGGGCCTGACCCAAAGGAGGAAAACGCGGAGGATAGGCTGTCGTCCTAGTACCCAGCCTATCTTCAAGTATTCTAACTGAAAAGGCGCCCGGTTCGTTCCCGGGTCTCCCCGGTGGGAAGCTCGGGTGAGATAGAACGGTTATTTAAAGAGACGCGGGCGCCCAGGCAGAGGAGGGAAGGTATGAGAAACCTGCTGATCATGGTGTACATCGCCGTCTTTGGCCCGGCGCTGGCTCAGAGCGCCCCAGCGGGCGAAGTCGCCTTCGTGTCTGAGCGGGACGGCAACCAAGAGATCTATACCATGCACCCTGATGGCACCGACCTGCAGCGCCTCACCTCTCACCCCAGCGCCGACTACGACCCCAACTGGAATATTAGCGGCAACCAGCTGGTGTTTGTCTCGGAGCGCACCGGCGACGCCGAGATCTATGTTATGAGCGCCGATGGCACCAACCTGAGGCGCCTCACCACCAGCCCAGCCCGAGACACCAGCCCGCGCTGGTCGGCGCTACGCGACCTGGTGGCTTTTGAATCGGACCGCACTGGCGATTTGGAGATCTTTGTCACCACCGCAAGCGGCACTCCCCTGGCTAATTTGTCCCAGACTCCCGGGGCCAGTACCGGCGCTCGCTG
>JACQHA010000021.1 GCA_016199255.1 Deinococcus sp. | reverse complement strand
CAGCAGCGTGGTCTTGCCGCCGCCGTTGGGCCCAATCAGCCCCACGTACTCCCCCCCCTGGATCTCCAGGCTGATGTGGTGCAGCGCCCAGTGCTGGTTGTAGGAGTAGGAGACCTGGCGCAGTTCCACCAGAGGGGTTTTCATGAACACTCTAATCCTATGCGCAAGTGCTGCAGGTTCTGGCGCATCACGGCAAAATAATCGGCCCCCCGGGCCTGCTCCTCGGGCCGCAAGCCTTCCAGGGAGCTGAGGGTGAGCACCTGGGCTCCCACTACGTCGGCCACAGTCTGCACCCCGGTCAGCTCTGCCTCTAGGAGGGTCTCGGCAAACACAAAGCGCAGGCGGCGCTGCCGGGCAAAGGCGATGACTGACTCCAGCTGCTCAATAGTGGGCTCGGCTGGCTCCAGCCCAGCTGCTGCCACCACGGTTAAGCCGTAGCGCTCGGCAAAATAGTCCAGAAAGCGGTGCGAGATCACCAGCTCCTGGCGCTGGCAGCTTGCCAGGGCCTGGCGAATCTCACTGTCTAATTGCGCCAGTTCCCGGCGGAGGGCCCGGGCGTGATCCTCATAGCTCTCCCGCCCCGCCGGGTCCAGGGCAATGAAGCCGTTCTCCGTAGCGTTCACCAGCTCCTGGGCCAGCACTGGGTCGAGCCACAGGTGGGGATCGCTGCGCAGTACAGCAGCATCAGGCTCAGGAGCAGCAAGCAGCAGCCCATCTTTTCTTAAGCCACGAGTGGTCTCCACAATCACCTGCCGCGCCGGGTCCAGGGTGCCGGCTTGGAGCAGCGGGTCCACCCAGGGGTTCTCTATCCCCGACCCGTGGTAGATAAACAGCGCCGCGGCAGCTATAGTTTCCACATCCTGCACTGTGGGCTCAAAGTCGTGGGGTTCCAGGCCAGCCCTCACCAAGATTTGCACCTGGGCGCGCCCCTCGCCGATGCGGCGGGCAAAGTCGAACACCGGGAAAAAAGTGGCTACCACTAGTGGGGAAGCCTGGCTAGAGAAGACTGGCGCGCTGCCCAGCACGGCCAGTAATGTCCCGATGATGATCATGCGTAGTAGCTGGCCAGAGGACACCAATGACCTCCTCAAGTGAGCTGCTAGGTCTTGAGCTGCCCTGGAGAGTGCTGGTGATGTGCGGGGGAGACTCGTGGCCGCTCTGAGACCAATGCCCAGTGTAGAGTGCCGTAGAACTCGCGAGGAGTAAAGCCCCCTCCCCCTCTGGGGGTGGGGTAGCTAGCGCTCCCTTGCCAGCTGGGCCCCGGGGTACGTACTATTTGGCAGTGGCTGGTGCCAGGGCAGCTGGCTGAGAGATATGAAAGTGACCCGTACCTGTAGTGCTCTCGTGTGGGGGCTAGTGGTTTCCTGGGCCCTGGGGGCCGAGGTCACCACCAGTGAGGCTGGCAACCGGCTGATCCAGCTTGACACCCCGGAGTTTACCCTGGTGCTCAGCGCCAACCGCCAGGAGCAGGGGCTGTTTGACCTGCTGCCAGCCGATCTGTTTCCCGAGCGGGGCCATCTGCTTTCTGGGGCGCTTTTCGTGAAGGCGGTGCCGATCCCGCCCCAGCTGGGCCGCCAGGTGCTCAGTTTCTCCCAGGGGGAGCTCAATCAGGTGGTATCGTGGGAGAGCCAGGTGCTGGAGGTCGACCTGCCCACCCTGAAGGTGCGGCGGTTCACCGTAGGGCGCTCGGGGCGTCCCGAGGAGCTGTTGACCTTGCTGATTTATCTGCCGGCGGCGTTTGACCTATTCGCGCCTATGACTATCACCTTTGAGGGCGACACCATTACGACCCCCATCCTGGCAGAGCAGGCCCCCTAGCGCCTGATAAGCTGAGTGCCATGGCTCGCATCTTCCTCACTGGTGCCACGGCTTGTGTAGGGCACTACCTGGCAGATGTGCTGTCGGCCGGTGGCCAGCACCAGCTAGACGTGCTGGTGCGCGACCCGGCGCGGCTGCGCCCGGTGCCAGCTCAGGTGCACCTCACCCCGGTGGTGGGCGACCTGGCCGATGTGGCGCCTTTGGCGCCCCGCCTGCGCCAGGCGGACTACTTGATCCATGCTGCTGCCGAGCGCGGGGGCGACCTGGAGCGCGGGCTGCAGGTAAATGTGGAGGGGACACTGGCGCTGCTGGCCGCTTTAGACCCCAGCCGGGTGCGGCGGGTGTTCTACTTTTCCTCGGCCAGTCTCCTGCGCTCTGATGGCAGCCTGGTGCCTGCCGAGCTGCTCAGCGACCATTCCTACTTGCTCAGCAAGTACCGGGCCTATGTGGCGCTCCAGGCTTCGCCCCTGCGCCAGCGGATTGTCACCCTCTTTCCCACGCTGGTGTACGGCTGGGACCAAAACCATCCCCCGGCCCATGACTCCATATCGCTGCGCGCCTTGCTTCCCTGGGCGCCGGTATTGGCCCGGCTACACCTTGACGCCTCGTTTCACTACATTCATGCCCAGGATATTGCCCGCATTGTGCGCCATTTGCTCACACTGGACCAGTCAGGCGTGGCTTTAGCCGGGCGCTACGTCCTGGGGAATCCCCTGGTAGACTGGAGGCAGTGTGTGCGGGCCTTCACCGGCCGGGCGCCTCGGCCCTGGTTCACGGTGCGACCCCAGCTGATACTGCGGCTGGCGGCGCTGTGCCGCATACGCCTCAGCCGGTTTGACCAGGCGGCTATCACTAACCCCCACTTTGACTACGACACGGTGCACAGCGGCACCTTTGGCTTGCCGGCTACTTGCGCTACTTTCTCGGAATTGCTTGCTGCCCATACTGCGAAGCGCCGGGCGTAAGATAGAGTGCTACTGCTCGATTCGTCTGGCCAGTTCTACTGACAGAGCTCCGGCGGCGCCTAGGGCCGCTGGGGACACGTGGGCCAGGGTGTCGCAGCGGGAGTGGACGCAGAGCCAGCCCCGGCCCAGGTGGGCGCTGTGTAGGGTGATGGTTTCAAAGCCGTGCCAGCTAATGGGGATCGAGTCCACCCCGGCACCGGCCAGGAGGTAGCTGCCAGCCGCCGGGATGCCCTGCTCGGCGGCGATGCTCAGTGCTAGGGGAGCTAGGGTGCGGCTGGTGCGCCTGGGCGGCAGGCCATAGCGGGAGGTGATGTAGAGCTTCCCGGGAGCGCCAGGACCATCGTAGTTCACAAAGAACGTGCGGGAGCGGGGGAAATCTCGGGCATGGGCAGCCATGTACTGCATGGCGCCAGCCAGCCCTTCCTCCTCAGCGCCAGAGAACACAAAGGTGAGGTTGGTGCGCTCTAGGGGCAGCTCTTTTAGGCAGCGGGCCAGCTCCAGCACCACTCCTAGTCCTGAGGCATTGTCCAGGGCGCCGGGGGAAAGGTTGCGCGGGAAGTTGAGCAATAGGGGGACCAAGAGAAGCGTTACGCCTATGGTGCTCCACTTTAGGAAGCTGGCCGATACAATGGGCCTGGCCAGTGCCGAGCCCATTGCCAGGACTGCTAGTGCCAGCAAGCCCAGGAGGCCCAGGGTGTACAGGGCGAAGCGCAGGGGCAGGGGCAGGGTTTCTGATTTGGAGTCGTAGTGGGCCACGAACACCAGCTCCCGGTCCGCCCCTGGCCGCAGGTGCCGTGCCACCAGGTTGCGCGCGGTGCGCTTTGGCCTTACATGGTGCAGTCGCTCGAGCCACCGGCTCCAGCGGGTGCCGGCGCAGGCTAGCATCAGGGTCAGCGCGAGCAGCAGCGCTGCTGGGAGGGGGGCAGGGGCAGCTAGCTGGCCGGCGGCGAGGATCATGGCTGCCAGGAGGATTAAAGTGAGGCGCAGGCCGATGGCAGTGGGGAACAGGGAAAAGGTGAAGGGCTCTACTGACACCTCCAGGCCGGTGGCGCGTAGCTGGGTGGCTAAATAGGCTTGAGCCTGCCCTTCCCCGCTACTGCCGGTGCGGCGGGGAAAGGCCAGCTGCTGGGTGTGATGATAAGCGCGCTGGGGGTCAAAAGGCATGGCAGTGATGAGGCATCTCCTTGGGGGGCAGCTGGTGCCGCTGGCTGCCAGTGAGCGCTTGCTCCTGACGGAGTTTTTCGGGGGCACGCTGTATCTCAACCGGCTGCAGCTGCGCCAGGGCGGGATCCTGTCGTGGCTGTGCACCCGGGTGGTGGGGAACACTATTTACTTTGACCACACCAGGCCAATTGCCCTGCTCCGCCAGCAGCCCAGGGGCCAGAGCCTTTTGATCCACGAGGCAGTGCATGTATGGCAGTTCCAGCACCTGGGTCCAGGCTACATTATGGGCTCTTTGCTGGATCAGGGCCGCTATGCCCTGGCCACCGGCCACCGGCACGGCGCCTACCGCTACCGGCTGGAGGAGGGCCGGCGGCTGGTGGGCTACCGCCCGGAGCAGATGGCCCAGCTCCTGGAAGATTATTTCCGACGCATGCGTTTTGGTGACGAGAGCTCCACTCATTGCTTCTGCCTTAACTATCAAGAGCTGGGCCGGGCCAGGGCAGATGAGCTGGCAGCTCAGCTGCACCGGCAGCTCTGGGAAGGGTAGGGCCCGCCACTGGCCAGGGCCCTTCGTTCGCGGTCCAAACTCGCGCGCCTGCGGCGCGCTCGGACATGGACCGCTCACTCAGGGCCTGGCCAGCGCCGGGCCGGTGCCGTGCCAAAAAGCGTTCCACAGTGCTGGGGAGTGGTGTGACCTGAGGTAGAGGCACGGTGTTTAGGGTGTGCCAGAAGAGGATGGGGTGCTCCTGGAGCTGGTGGCGCTGCACGTACCAGGCGAGACCGGCCAAGGTTTTAGCAGTGTAGGTCGAGTCTAGCTCCAGGTGACCTCGCTCTTTCGCTAGCGCCAGGGCTGTCTGGGCCTCTGGGGTGGGAGCGCCGTAGCCCTTGCCCAGGAACTGGGGAAGCACGATCAGGTTGTGGGGAGTGAGGGGTTTCACTGCCAAGCGCGGGATGTAGTGTGCTAATAGCGCCAGGGTCTGGTTGGCCAGCCGGGCTACTCTGGCGGCGTTGGCAATCAGGCCGCTGCTGATGCGTACTGCCACTACATGGGTGTGCAGCCCGCTCAGGCGCAGGCCGGCCAAGAGGCCGGCGGCGGTGCCGCCGGAGCCCAGGGGCACAAACAGGTAGTGCGGCTCGGGGAGCTGGCCCAGCGCTACTTGCTGCGCCAGCTCTAGGGCGGCGTCTACGTACCCCAGGCAAGGGAGCGGCGCGGCGCCGCCTGGGGGCAGGAGCAGCGGGCGAGGGGAGCGCAGCCAGTGCCAGAGCAGGGCTGGGGGGAGAAGAGCCAGTGCTGGCACCAGGTGTAGCTGGGCGCCGAAGTGCTGGCAGAGGGCGAGTTTTCGGGGGAGGTCGGGGCTAAATGGCCGGGGGAACAGCACGGCACGCACGGCTGGCGGGGGGCGCAGGGTCTGGGCATAGATGGCTGTGGCCAGGACGAAATTGGAGCCCAGGCTGCCGGCTAGGAGCAAGGTCTGGCTCTGGCGGCGCTGCGCCTCGGCCAGGAGGAACTCTAGGAGGCGCACCTTGTTGCCGCCATAGAGCGGGCCGCTCCGGTCGTCGCGCTTGATCCAGAGCTGGCAGCCCAGTGCTTCTCCCAGGTCGATGACTGGCTCTACTGGGGTGGGGAAAGTCCCCAGGGGCAGCCAGGGCAGGTGCGCTGCGAGTTCTGGATAGGCTGCTAATAGTCTCACAATAGCCAGCGGCCGGGGTTCATAATGCGGCGCGGGTCCAGGGTTTCCTTGATCTGGCGCAGCAGCGCCACGAAGCCCGGGTCCAGCCGCTCCAGCATCTTCCGCACCGCCCAGGCTGGGGCTTTATAGGGAATGAACCCCAGGTCCAGCAGGGCGTCGCACAGCTCGCTGTTCACCTGGCGCACCAGGGCCACTTGCCCCGGATCAGCCTGGTGGAAGGTAGTGATGAAGCGCAGCACGCCGTAGTGCCCGCCCTCCATAGCCCGCACCACCAGCATAGGCGGCAGCCGGTGGCGCTCCAAAATAGCCTGGCCCTGCCGGCCGCCTTCCGCCCAGTTGGCGGTAGGGCCGTAGCAGCCTACCCAGGTGAGCCCTTTGCCCGGGTGGTCTAAGAGAAAATCCAGGGTCATGGGGAAGTCGGCGAAGCGCTTCAGGGCAGGGTGCGCCTGGGTCAAAAGCGACAGGTCTAGAGGGCCGTCCAGGATGGTGCCGCGCTTCTTGGCGCTGTTGGCCAGGCTGAAGATAAGGTCTTCCTTGGCAGCTAGCTCTGCGGAGGTCTGGGCTGAGTAGTCCAGGTAGATGAAGAACTCTGGCTCGTCGGGGTCTTTCTCCAGTGGCCGGTCTATGCCAAAGAGCAGCTTGCTCAGCGGCCAGGAAGTACCTCCCAGGTCGTCGCAGGCCTGGGTGCGGGCTAGCTGGCGCAATAGCTGGAAGGCTTGCTCCTGGGCGTGAGCCAAGAAAAATAACCGCCGCCGGTGGGGGGGGGTGGGCCAGAGCTGCACAGCTCCTTTGGTGACAATCCCGGTGGTGCCCTGCCAGCTAATAAACAGCCCGGTCAGGTCGGGCAAGGGGCCGCGCCCGAACCAGGTCTCGCCCCCTCGGCCAAAGCGCAAGGCCGCGGCGCCAGTGCGCACCACCTCGCCCGAAGGCAGCACCGCCTCCAGGCCGTTCAGCCAGCGGCTGGTGCTGCCGTGGCGGAACGACAGGTTGACCAGCCCGTCCAGCAGGCAGTTGCACAGCACCGAGGAGGAAGGTGGCGACAGGGGATAGCCGGTGAGCAGGTCGGGGTAGTGCTGGTCCAGGTGCTGCCGCAGCTGGGCATAGGTGACGCCGGGCTCTAGTAGGGCATACATGGCGTCTGGGTCCACAGCCAGCAGGCGGTTCATCTCGGTCAGGTCCACCACAATGCCACCTTCGACGGGGATCCCCAGCCCGCCTAGATTGGTCCTGGCCACCACCGGGGTCAGGGGAACGCGCTCTTTGTTAGCCAGTTGCACCAGCGCCTGGACCTCTTCCACCGTCACCGGCTTCACCACAAAGTCGGGCTGGGCTGGCTCGTTCTCGGTCATGTCCTGGGCGTAGGGTGCCAGGCGCTCCGGGTCGCGGAGCACCCGCTCCGGGCCTAAGAGCTGTTCTAGGGCTTTGGCAATTCTAGTGCGGTTCATTTCTGCTCCTGGGCCGGAGTAGCCCCCAGAGTCGCCACAGCGCCAGTACATTGCCCCCCAGGCGCAGCCGCCGGCTCACGAGCGCCACCAGCGGCAGCTGCCCCAGCCCCAGGCGCAATAAGGTGTCCAGGTCGCCGTTTACTATGGCCCGGGCCTTGGGGTCGGCGCCGCGCTGGCACACCACAGCGCCGTTGGTGACGTGCAGGGTCACCGCCATTTTCCCCGAGCGTACCACAATGGGCCCCCGCAGGCCCTGGAGCTGCCTGGAGCGTGCCGGCTGGGCAAGCCGCTGCTCCAGCAAGCTGGCGAGGAAGAGTCCTAGCAAGTTCATGTGCTCCCGGTCTGCGACTATTACCTCTGGCATAAGGGCCTCACATTGAGATCACTTTACGCCCTCTGGGGTTCCTGAGAGCAAGCAGTGGTCTACCCTAGCACCCGGTAGCCATAGCGTAGCAAGAGGGGACAGGTTTGAAAACGAGTGAGATTGCCTCTGCTACCAGGTTGACTCTGACCCAGCGCCAGGCGCTTCGTTCTATCTGGTATTGGGGCATGGGCCTTGTCATGCTGCTCCATCCATCAAAGCCTAAGCCGGGGTGTTCGCTAAAGCGATCCCCTGACAGGGTGGTGGCGCCGTAGCATAAAATAGCCATAACAGTGCGTAACCCCAATGGCGCCTGCTGGTGGCGGTGGTGCTG
>JACQHA010000070.1 GCA_016199255.1 Deinococcus sp. | reverse complement strand
GGCTGGATGCCCTCCTCAATGGTAGGGGCGCACCAGCGTGTGCGCCCCAGAGAACCAGGGCGGACACATAGGTCCGCCCCTACAAGGTTTCGAGGGATTTATCACTCGGACTTGATATGAACTCAACTGAGAAAGGAGCATTCCCTATGCCCAAGCAAGATCCAGTGAAGGTGGATCCCAAGCACTACAAGGTGGAGTTCGAGAATGCGCAGGTGCGGGTGCTGCGGATTCGTTATGGCGGGCGCGAGAAGTCAGTGATGCACAGCCATCCAGCAGCGGTCGCAGTGTTCCTCACCGATGGAAAGGCCAAGCTAGCTGGCGCTGAACGCATCGATCATCAGCTTCACATTGTCGCCCAGGGGATAGAGCACAGGGCAGGTGCAGCCAGTAGCGCGGTACTCCTGCACCTTGGCCAGGCATTCATCTGGCGTGCCAGTAGCAGTGATGAGCTGCACCACATCGTCTGGCACCAGCTTCATGGCCTGGCGGATCTGGTGCTCCTGGGCCGGCCAGGTGAGGACCATGTTGATGGCATCCAGCAGGTCCTGGCTCACCCCAGAGGCCTTCATAATGTGCGGCTGCTGCCCGAGATACTGGGTCACCAGGCGGCGGGCGTTGTCCAGCGCCCGGGAGCGCTCTTTGTCCATGGAGCACACCACCAGCTGGGGGCGGTCAATCTGCTCCACGCTACGGCCAGCGCGCGCCGCCCCCCGGCGCAGGTGCTCCATGGCTTTGTTGTTATAACTCGGAGAGACCAGATAGTTGAGCAAGACGCCATCGGCGATTTCTCCCGATAGCTCCATCATCAAGTCCCCGGTAGCGCCTATGTAGATGGGCACTGGCTTGGGGGAGCGGTCGCCGTAGACAATGTCGATCTCAATATCCTCTACCTGGACAAACTCACCCTTAAAGGTCACCTTCTTCATGGCCAATAAATCGCGCACCACCGTAACCACCTCGCGCATGGCGGCCACTGGCTTGCGGCGCTGCACCCCCACCTTGGTGGCCAGCGGCTCCCACCAGGCGCCAATGCCGCACAGCACCCGGCCGGGCGCTAAGTCATCGAGGGTGGAGAAGGTGGAGGCAATGAGTGCCGCGTTGCGGGTCCAGTTGTTAATGACCCCAGTGCCTACCTTGATGCGCTTGGTCACCGCCGCAAAGGCGGCAATAGGCACCACTGCGTCGCGCACCAGGCGCGACTCCGCCTGCCACACGGCTTCAAAGCCACGCTTCTCAGCGTATTTCACGTACTCCATGCCTTCGCGGATGGGGTGCTTGTCCTGTAGGTAAAGGGCAACACGCTCCTGGGCTGCCATCAGACCTCCTCTGGACGGCCTATTGTACAGGCAAACCCTGCCAGAGATGACAGCACCTCATGAGCCCGCTCCTTGACCGGGCCGGGGAGGCTGTATAAGATTTCATTGTTGGCGAGGAAACCAATAGACGCGCGGCCCAGGCACCAGCTTCCACCCTCTTCGCGGGAGGCACGACTAGTGGTATCCTCTGGTATCTCGCGGCAACTCAAAGGAGGTGGCAGAGTGAAGGGTGTATTCCAGAGATGGCTCAGCGCCGCAGCGCTAGCGGTCATGGTGTTGCTGGGCATAGGCCTTGGCGGGGCTAGTGAGAATATCCTAGACGTCTATAGCTTGGTGGACATTCCCAACATCGACCCCGGCACTACCCTGGACGGCATTGGCAGCGAGACCGTGCGCAACCTCTATGACCCCCTGCTGCGCGAAGTGGGCGAGGAGCAGCCTATTCCCTGGCTGGCCGAGTCCTATGAGGTCTCCCCCGATGCCCGGGTCTGGACCTTCCACCTGCGGCCCGGGGTGACGTTCCACGACGGCAGCCCGGTGAACGCCGAGGCGGTGCGCTTTACCTTCAACCGCTTCCTGACCATGAACCAGGGCGGGGTGGCTTTCATCTTTGGCCCGGTGATGGATTTGAACAGCGTGCAGGTCATTGACGACCTGACGGTACAGATCACCCTCACCAGGCCCTTTGGCCCCTTCCTCAAAGCCATCCCCCTGGTGTTCATCGTGAACCCCCAGGTGGTGCTGGCCCACGAGGTGAACGGCGACCTAGGCGCCGCCTGGCTGGCACAGAACGAGGCCGGCTCCGGTCCTTTTGTCATCAAGGACTGGCAGCCAGGGCAGCTTTATGAATTCACCCGCTACGACAACTACTGGCAGGGCTGGGAAGGGCCCCACCTGCAAGGGGTGCGCTGGCGGGTAACCAGAGAGGCCTCTACCAGGCTGGCGGCGATCCGCAGCGGCCAGGCGGATCGCATCGACTGGATGACCGCTGATGACTGGCTGGCGCTCCAGGGCGATACTTACGGCGATCCGCAGAACTTTGGCCCGCAGAACAACCTCTACCACATTAAGCTGAACAACCAGCAGGTGCTGGCTGATGGCGTCACCCCCGGGCCGCTCCAGGACAAGCTGGTGCGCCAGGCTATGTCCTACGCCTTTGACTACGAGGCGCTGGTGCAGGCGGCAGCGCAAGGCTTTGGCCGGCAGCCCCAGGGCCCCATAGCCCGCACCATGCCCTTCCATGACGACAACCTGCTTATTTACGCCAGGGACCTGGAGCGTGCCAGAAGCCTCCTGGCCCAGGCGGGCTGGAGCGACAGCAACGGCAACGGCATAGTGGATAAAGACCTGAACGGCGACGGCCAGCCTGAGCCGCTGGAAATCGACTTTGTGTTTGTCTCGGGCCTGGACCTCTATGAGCAGGTGGGGTTGATCTTCCAGGCCAGCCTGGCGGAAGTGGGCATCCACGTGAATGTGATAGGCAGCCCCTGGGCCAACATTGTGGGGCAGCAGGCGGCGGGGCCAGCCGAGGCGTGGGACTCGTACTACGTCACCACCGCGCCGGAGTTCAATGACCCGCATGCCGCGCTGTTCCCCGAGTACCACTCTTCCAACGCTGGCAGCTGGGTGTACGGCGACTTCTATAACAATCCCCAGGTGGACCAGCTCCTGGAAGAGGGAGTGGCCAGCGCCGATGAGGCGCGCCGGGGCGAGATCTACCAGCAGGTGCAGCGCATGCTGGTGGATGATGCCGCCGAGATCTTCGCCCTAGAGGTGGATAACTTCGCGCAGGACATTTTCGCCCGCGATGTGTGCGGCGAGAAGTTTGTGCCAGGCCCCAATGCCTGGTTCTGGTACGGGATATATTTCTGCTCTTTAGCGAGCTAAGCGCTATGAGGCAGGGCGGGGGACTCCCCGCCCTGCCCCTGGGGAAGGAAAGTGCTGAGACGCTACCTCTTGCGCCAGCTGGTGGCCATGTTGCCCACGCTTGTGGGCATCACCTTGCTCACCTTCATCATCTCCCATGTGGCCCCCGCTGACCCGGTGCGCTTCGCCGCCGGCCCCCACGCCACCCAGGAGCAGGTGGAGCAGCTCAAGCGCTACTTCGGCGTGGACCAGCCGCTGCACCTGCAGTACCTGAACTACCTGCGGGGCCTCTTGGGAGGCGACTGGGGGCGCTCCATCCGCAGCAAGCAGCCGGTGCTGGCTGACCTGGCACGCTACTTCCCGGCGTCTTTGGAGCTGGTGGGTGCTGCCATTTTCCTAGCGGTGCTACTTGGGGTCCCCCTGGGGGTGGTGAGCGCCCTGCGGCGTAACAGCCTAGTGGATAACCTGGCCCGGGTAGTGGCCGTGGCAGGAGTGGCGCTGCCGGCGTTCTGGCTGGGGCTTTTGCTGCAGCTCACCCTGGCTTTTCAGTGGCAGCTCTTCCCGGCAGTGGGGCGCTATAGCCCGGAGCTGGGGCGGCCCGCGGCTATCACCGGCATTTACACCCTGGACGCGCTGCTCAACGGCAACTGGACAGCATTTAGCGACACCTTGCGGCACCTGGCGCTGCCGGCGTTCACCTTGGCGGTGAATCCCCTGGCCACCATTACCCGCATGACCCGGGCCAGCATGCTGGAAGTGCTGTCCCGGGACTATATCAAGACGGCGCGGGCCAGCGGGCTGGCGCCTTGGACGGTGATCACCAAGTACGCTTTGAAGAATGCCATGATCCCCACCACAACTATGATCGGGCTCAACGTGGGCTGGCTGCTGGCTGGCTCCTTTCTGGTAGAGGCAGTGTTCAGCTGGCCCGGCATCGGGCTATACACTGTGGAGTCGTCGTTCTACTCCGACTTCCAGCCGATTATGGGCTCGACTTTGGTGATTGGCCTCACCTTCTTGCTGGTGAATTTGGCAGTGGAGGCGCTCTATGGGCTTTTAGACCCCAGGATCCGCTATGGCTGAAACCCGGCTCCCCCAGGATTTGGCGCTGGCCGCTGCCGCCCGCGCCGAGCGCGCGAGAGGGGCGCGGGTCGCCTGGTCGCTATTAGCCGCCAGCCCCACGACCCTACTGGGGCTCGGCCTGGTGCTCTTGCTGATCCTCACTGCCCTGCTCGCTCCCTTTATAGCGCCCTACCCGGACGACGCCACCAAGCCAGTGCTGCACATCCGCGACCGGCTAAAACCGCCTAGCTGGGCGCATCCATTTGGCACCGATGAGCTGGGGAAGGACATTCTCTCCCGGGTGGTTTTCGGGGCGCGGGTGACCATCGAGATCGTGCTGCGAGTCGTAGGGCTGGCCATGCTGATTGGCGTGCCCCTGGGCGCCATGGCCGGCTTCTTAGGGGGCTGGGTGAGCACGGTGCTCTTGCGTCTCACCGACGTATTTCTGGCGCTCCCTGGCCTGGTGCTCTCTATTGCCATTGTGATGCTCCTGGGGCCCAGCCTCTCTCATGCCATGCTGGCCCTGGCGCTGGTGTGGTGGCCGGGGTATGCCCGGCTCACCCAGGGACAGGTGCTGAGCCTGAAGCAGGAGGGCTTTGTGGAGGCGGCGCGCTGCGTGGGCGTTTCCCCCAGCCGCATTATCTTCGACCACATCCTGCGCAACGCAGTGACGCCCTTGATTGTCAAGGCCTCGCTGGACATGGGCTATGCCATTCTGGCTGCCGCTGGCCTGGGCTATATCGGCCTGGGGGCACAGCCCCCTACCCCGGAGTGGGGGGTGATGATCTCCAAGGGCCGCAACTACCTGGCGGACCAGTGGTGGTACACCGTCTTCCCTGGGCTGGCGATTTTCCTCAGTGTGCTGGGGTTCAACCTGCTGGGCGATGGGTTCAGGGACATGCTCGATCCCAATGCCCACGGGCGGTAATGGCAGCGCCACTTCTGGAGATCAACGACCTCCGGCTGGAGGTGCGCACTGTGGACGGCTGGGCACATCTCCTCCAAGAGGTGAACCTGCAACTAGCGCGGGGCGAGGTGCTGGGGCTGGTGGGGGAAACCGGCTGCGGCAAGTCGGTGACGGCGCTGACTATCATGCGCCTCTTCCCCATGCCACCTGGACGGGTGTCAGGCGGCCAGGTGCACTTTAATGGGGTGGATCTCTTAAAGCTCTCTGAGCCAGAGATGCGCCAGATTAGGGGGCGGCGCATTGCCATGGTGTTCCAGGACCCCATGACCTTTCTCAACCCGGTGTTCACCATTGGCGACCAGCTGGTGACGGCACTGCTGGCGCACAGCGCTCCTCCCGGCTCCGCCCGGGAGCGGCGGCGCTGGGCCCAGGCGCGGGCAGTGGAACTGCTGCGCGAGGTGAACATTCCCGCCCCCCGGGAACGGCTGTGCCAGTACCCGCACCAGTTCT
>JACQHA010000069.1 GCA_016199255.1 Deinococcus sp. | reverse complement strand
CTTTGAAAAGCTCCGTCAGGATCCCCAGGCATGGGCAGCAGTGGAGCAGGAGCGCGCATCCTGGGAGGCCACCCTGGGCGATGGACTTCCACCCGGCGAAGCTTGGACGGAGGAGGGCGAGGCTGTCATGGAAGGCCCCAAGGACCGATGATCCCAGCGAACCCATCTCGTGGCGAGATCTGGCTGGCGGACCTGGACTCCACCCGAGGCCATGAGCAGGCGGGCCAGCGCCCCGTCCTGGTGGTCTCCGAGGACCTGTTTAACCGGGGACCGGCGGGCCTGCTGATCGTCTTACCCCTGACCACGGTGCATCGGGGCATACCGTCCCATGTGTCCATCGTGCCCCCCGAGGGGGGGCTCAAGACTCGAAGCGTCATCCTCTGCGAGGCCATCCGCTCCATCGCCAGGGAGCGACTGGTACGAAAGTGGGGATCCGTGTCCCCCTCGACCATGGCCGCCGTAGAAGACCGGCTCCGCATCCTGTTGGGCTTGTGAGGGGGAGGTGATCGTTAAGCATCTCCTTTTTCTCGCTCACCGTTTCCCCCAGGTTCCCCCAGGGAGCATTCCGTGATTCTTACAAACGCTCCTCCTAAGGAACTGGAACCTCTGAGTGCCAGTTCCTCCACCCGGAGGATCTTCAGCCCTGATGGGCAGCGAAACACCCGCACGCCCTGGGCGAAGATCGATTCCAAGGCCCCTGCTGCCCATACGCGTACTTCTTCGTCCGGGTCTTCCAGGCCCTGAAGGAGGGCCTCCAGGCCTTGGGGGATGACGACCGCCTCCCCCAGGACTCCCAACGCCGCGGCTGTCCCCCTGCGCACCCTCTTGTCCGGGCTTCCCAGGGCCTGAAGGAGGCTCCCCAGGATCTCAGGCCTGATGGCCACCTCCATTTTCCCCAAGGCCTCTGCTGCAAGCCAGCGCACGCCCTCGTCCGGGTCTCCCAGGACCGGCAGGAGAGCCTCCACGACCTGGGGGGGAGCGGCCTTCTTTCCCATTTCTCCCAGCGCCCATGCCGCCTCCCCACGGAGGGGTCCAGCCGGGTCGCGCAGGGCTTCGACGAGGATCTCCAAGACTTCGGGCAGGGCTACCGCCTCTCCCATGGCTCCCAGGGCATCCGCGGCCAGGGAGCGTACGGTCCTGTTCGAGCCGAACGAGGCATCCAAGAGGGCTTCCAGGACTGCAGGGGTAGCTGCCATTGCCCCGACAGCCTCCAGCGCCCTGGCGGCTGCCCGGCGTCTTTTCTGGTTGGCGTTGCTCAAGGCGAGGGCCAGCCGGTCCGGCAGGGGAAGGCCGTCCACCTGCACACCAGCCTGGACCAGGGCCGGCAAGGCTCGGGACCAGTGAGGAAAGAGTACACCCCGGCCGGCCTCATGCTCCCAGAGGGGAAAGAGGGCCCTAGTGATCTTGTCGGCCTGTTCCCCCGCCTTCTGGCTGCCTGCCTCCGCCAGGGCATGGGCAGCCACGGCCAGGCGATGACGGAACAGGTCGTCCTGAGAGGGATCCGCCAGCAGGACCAGCAAGGGGCGTGGATCCTTCAGCCTGCCGGCCAGCAGCGCAATCACCTCCTGCCAGGCAGGATCCCACGCCTTGTGATCCACCAACGCTGCCACGGTCCAGGCCTGGCCATCGGCCCGGGGCACGCGGGCCTTCTTCCACCCCCGGTCGTTCACCCGGCGGGCCAGGGCGCCGGCGACCAGGAGCTCCTGCAAGGTCAGATGGAGGAAAAAGTAGTCGCCTCCGGGCTTCCCCCGCAACAGGCCGCTGTTGTCCCGCAGGTCGCCCAGCAGGGTGCCGGCCACCTCAGCCGGGGCAGTATACCCCTCGGCCCGAACGGCCGATTTCAGGGCTTCCAGCACGGTCTTCTCCCCGAAGGTCAGCTGGCGACTCCCTTCCATCCCCAACCACAGTTGCAGGGCCGCCTCCTCGATCAGGAACCGTTGTTGAGCCAGAGGGAGTTTTCCATTGCCGGTCGGATAACAGACCGGCACACGCGGGGTGCGCCCCAGCAGTCTATCGATCGCCCGGTCGTACAACTCGCCCCGGGTGGTGGGCTACTGCATCCCGGTGGGTTGA
Source organism: Deinococcus sp. (assembly GCA_016199255.1). GTDB lineage: Bacteria > Deinococcota > Deinococci > JACQHA01 > JACQHA01 > JACQHA01. The sequence goes on along the minus strand of JACQHA010000069.1, from coordinate 70 downwards.
TCGGCCAGGAAGCACAAGATGCTCAATAACTGGATTGCATAGGAATTTCCATTTTTTCAGATTTCTCAGT
>JACQHA010000072.1 GCA_016199255.1 Deinococcus sp. | reverse complement strand
GTGGTCTTGCCGGCACCGTTAGGGCCAATCAGGCCAAAGATCTGGCCAGGCTGCACCGAGAAGGACACACTGTCCACTGCCATCAGCCCGCCGAACTGCCTGGACAACCGCTCAACTGCCAGCATCACTTTGTCTCCGGGGGAGCGCCGCGGGCTGGGGCGCCGGGCGCCTGAGACTGAACTGCCGCCAGAGCGCTGGGTCGAGAATGCCCCGGGGCGCGAACACCGCCGCCAGGGCTAGCAAGAGGCCGACGGTCATCAGCCGGTAATCCCTCAGAAAGCGCAACGCCTCAGGCAAGGTGTAGAGGAACACCGCCCCCACCAGCGGCCCCACAAAGGTGGTAGTACCGCCAATGACGGCGTACGCCAGGAAATTGATGGCCTGCGTGAACCCGGCACTACGCGGGTCCACCTGGTTGTTGAAATGCACCCACATGCCCCCTGCTATGCCAGCGATGACGGCTCCGATGCCAAAAGCCAGCACCTTGTAATAGGTGGCGTTGATGCCCATCGTACCCGCCACCAGCTCGTCTTCCCTGATGGCGGCCAGGGCCCGGCCCACCCGGCTGCGCTCCAGCCGGTAAAAGAAGTAACCGAGCAGCGCCAGAACCAGGTACACGTGCCAGTGCCTGGCGTCCCGGGGCACGCCAAACACCCCTACCGCGCCGTTGGCAATACAGGCCCGCTCGATACAGCCCCGGGGCAGCACCAGGTTCCTGGCTACTACCGCTACCACCTCCCCGAACCCCAACGTAGCCAGCGCCAGGTAGACCCCGCGCAGCCGCAGGGCTGGCAACCCCACCACCACTGCAGTCACGGCCGAAAGCAGCGCCACCAGCAGAAGATCCCACGGGTAGCCAAACCCCAGCTTGGAAGAGATGGCGGCAGTGTAGGCCCCAATCAGGAAGAAGCCAGCGTTGGCTAGAGACAGCTGGCCGGCCATTAACGTGATATACAGCGACAGGCCACACACCCCCTGGATAGCCAGGTTGAAGAGCAAGGAATTATAGGCCTGGGCCCAGGCAGCCAGGGCTTGGAAAAATAGCATCAGGCCCGCTGCTCCCTGGCGCGGCCCAAGAGCCCTTGCGGGCGCGCCACCAGGATCAAGAACATCACCCCAAACGCCACCGCATCGGACCAGGAGGCCAGGCCTGCCGCCTGGGTGAGCACCTCGGCTATGCCCATCACCAGGCCGCCCAGCATGGCGCCAGTAATGTCCCCCAGGCCGCCCAGCACAATCACCGCCAGCGCCTTCAGCCCCGGCACCTGGCCCATAAAGGGCGACACGTTATTCTTCATGCCCACCAGCACCCCAGCGGCACCACCCAGCGCCGAGGCCACAAAGAAGGTCGTCATAATAATCCGGTCCACGTCAATGCCCAGCAAACTGGCGGTGCGCGGGCTTTCCGCTACAGCCCTGATGGCCTTGCCCACCTTGCTGCGGTTGATAGCGAACCAGAGCGCTAGCATCAGCCCTACGGCCACCAGGAGGATAATCAGGTCCAGCATCTGCACCTGGGCTGGCCCAATCCGTACCTGGGCTAGACGGAACCTGGAGCCGGGGATAATCCAGGACCACTGCGGTGCATTCTCCCGCAGCCAGTCGGGAAACCAGCGCACCTGGAAGCGCTGGTCGTCGGCCCCAAAGCGGAGCTGCGCCAGGTTCACCAGGAACAGGGCTACTCCAATGGAGCTAATCAGGGTGGTGAGCGGCGTGGCCGGTCGCCGGCGCAGGGCGCGAAACGCCACCCGCTCAATCAAAATGCCCAAGAGCCCTGCGCCCAAAGACCCCAGCACGAAGGCCACACCAAGCGGCAGGCGCAGCGGTGGGTCGAGCAATCCCCAGATGGTGGTCCCCTGGGCCAGCGATAAGCTGAAGAAGGCGCCCATCATGAACACTGCGGCGTGCGCCAGGTTTATGATCTCCAGCGTCCCGAAGATCAAGGTGTAGCCCAGGGCAAATAAGCCGTAGACACTGCCTACCGCCACCCCGTTGATAATGGTCTGGATAACGAAACGCACCGGATCCATAGAGCAGGGCTGGCGCGCCAGCCCTGGTTAGCCCTTAACCCCCTAGCAGTTCCTGCTCGCCGCTAATGGTGCCGTCCGGATTCTCAATCACCGTCAGCCTGGTGACAAACGCATTCTGCTGGATAATCTCCCCTTCACTGGTGAAACCAATGGGGCCCAGCACGGTTTCAAAGCCTGAGAACTGTAGTAGCTCCTGCTGAATAGCCCGTCGGGCACTGGCCAGGTCCAGGCTGGTAATGGGCTGGCTGGTGCTGGCCTCCACCCGGGCCACTGCCTCGGCGCAGACCTGCACTGCCGTGAAAGCCTGCGCTGGGAACTGGCCAGGGGACTCGTTGAAGCGCTCCTGGTAGCGCTGCCGGAAAGTCTGGTTCAAAGCAGTTTGTAGCCCGGGGAAGTAAGCAGTAGCCACCACCATGCCCTCCGCCGCCCCCTCAGTGAGCCGGGCCACATTGGGGTCGTTGAGCCCGTTCCCGCCTACAATGGGCCCATCGTAGCCTAGCGCTCTAGCTTCCTGGATCAGCGAAGAGCTGTCGTTGGTGAGGCCGGAGATCACCAGTAGGTCAATGGGCGGGTTGTTGTTCAGAATATTGGTGATGAGCTGATCAAAGCCGGTGCCACGGTCGGTGGTGAGGAAGGTGCCCTGGAACGCCAGGTTCAGCCCGGTATCAGCAATGGCCTGGCGGAAGGTGCCGCCTTCCGACACCGAGAAAGCATCATTGGTGGCATTCACCTGGGCCACGTTGCGGACATTGGGAAACAAGTTTAGCGCAGCCCGCAACGCATTGGGCGCCACCTGCGCCACCGGCGCCGACACCCGGAAGATGAATTCGCCGATTTGCGGAATGCCCGCCGCCGTGTTTGATGGCCCGATCACCGGCACCCCAGCGGTGTTAGCCACTGGGCCAGTGGAGAACTGCTGCTGTGACAAAGTGGGACCGATAATACACAGCACCCGGTCCTGGTTGATAAAGCGATCAATCACTGCCCCGGCACCGTCGGTGGTGTCCAATGTGTCTTCAATACGCAAATCCAGCGGCCCAGAGAGCGAGCGGCCAAGCACCCCTGGCTGTTTCTGGTTAATGAAATCCTGTGCCAGCTGCACACCCTGGCGCTGGTCCTCGCCAATGGTGCCCACCACCCCGGTGATGGCCAGGCCCACACCAAACACAATGGGTTCTGGCGGCCGGGCGGGCACCAGGATCTGGAAGAGCACCACTACTGCCGCAATCACCAGCACACCCAACAGCAATAGCAGCGACCGCCGCCTCTTGGACATCATCCCCTCCTCCTCAATGTCGCCTGCCAGCAAGATCCGGTAGTGCCGGCACATTCTACCACACGGCCTGTCCCCGCCCACCAGGCTTTCCATGCGTCCTGCTCAGGGTTGGCACCGTATGCTTGACAGCCGTCAGCCAGCTCACTAGCATAAAGTGCAAACGATTGCAGCAGGGCGCGAGGTGGTGGGTGCCTGTCACAATCGACCTAGTGGCCAAACGGGCAAGGGTGTCGCCCTCTACAGTGTCCCGGGCCTTGTCTCACCCTGAGAAGGTGGCGGAAACTACCAGAAAGCGAGTGCTGCAGGTGGTGGCAGAGCTGGGGTAGCGGCCCAACGCCATTGCCCGGGGGCTGAGGAAGCGGGAAACTGGCACCATTGGGCTGGTAGTGTCGGACATTCTCAACCCCTTCTTTGCTACTATCGCCAAGGCCGCCGAGGACGCGGCGGTGCAGCGCGGCTTTGCCCTGATTCTCTGCAATTCCGATGAGGACCCAGCTAAGGAGCACACCTATTTAGAAGTGCTCTACCAGAAGCGGGTGAGTGGCATTATGCTGGCGCCCACCGGGGGAAACGATGCTTTAGTACAGCAGTTCCATACGGGCGGACTACCGGTGGTGGAGGTGGACCGGCACTGCAGTGGTACTATTGCCGTGGTGCTGGACAACCGGGCTGGTGCTCTGGCCGCGACGGCGCATCTCTTAGACCTGGGGCACCGCCGCATTGCCACCGTGGCTGTTCCCCAGCACCTCAGCACTGGCCGGGAGCGCCTGGAGGGCTACCAGGAAGCATTTACGAGTCGGGGGCTGGAGGTGCCTAAGGAGCTGGTGCGAGTGGGGGATTCCCGGGAAGGCGGTGGCTATGAAGCCACGAGAGCCTTACTGGCGCTGCGCCGGCCGCCGACGGCGCTGTTCGTGGCCAACAACGAGATGACCTCTGGCGCGCTGCGCGCGCTCAAAGAAGCCGGCGCCCGGGTGCCAGACGATCTAGCTCTGGTGATGTTCGATGATACTAGCTGGGCTACGCTGGTGGACCCACCGCTTACGGTGGTGGCCCAGCCCATTTACCACATGGGCCGGCGTGCTGCCGAGCAGCTGTTCGCCCTGATTGATGGCACGCTGTCCCGCTCCACCCAAGTGGTGGAGCGCCTCACGCCCACGTTGATCGTGCGCCGGAGTTGTGGAGGAGCGCGAAAGGGGGTGGTGGCCAGAGAGAAACAGGCGACGACCTGCCATTAGCGGGCACAGAGCTTTCAACTTTGGACCAATGGAGGAACCATGCGAGGAAAATTCCTGTTCTATCTAGTCTTAGCATCGGCCTTTGTCCTGTTTGGCCTAGTAGGCGCCCGGCAGCTCAAGTATGCCGGCGTGACCGTGGATTTCGTCACCTTCACTGGCCCCCAGATCGCTGAGCCCCTGCAGCGCCACGCCCCACAGTTCGAGGCGCTGACCGGCG
>JACQHA010000085.1 GCA_016199255.1 Deinococcus sp. | reverse complement strand
CCGGAACTGCCTGAAGCCCAGCTGGCGCAGGGCATCCTCCCCCCGCTCCACCTGGGATAGAGCCTGGGTGGTGACTGGAATGAAATAGGGAATGCGCGATGAGAGGCAGGCGCTGGCCGGCTTGTCGTGCACCTCCAGGCCCGTCTCTTTGGCCAGGGCCCGCACCTCGGCTTTGGAAAGCCCAGCTTCCACCAGCGGCGCCCGTACCCCGTGCTGCTGGGCAGCCTTCTGGCCAGGCCGGAAGTCCCCCAGGTCATCAGTATTGGCGCCATAGATCACGTAGGCATAGCCTTCGGCTCTGGCCAGTTCCCAGAGCTTATTAAACAGCTCATCTTTGCAGTGAAAACAGCGGTCAGGATGGTTCCGCCGGTACTCTTCCTTCTGGAATTCGAAGGTGCGGAGGTGCCGGTGAGGGAAGCCCAGCTGCGCGGCAAAGCGATCAGCGTCCTGGGCCTGAGCCTGGGCATAGCTCTCGCTATCAGCGGTGACTGCCAGGCAACGGTTTCCTAGCACCCGGTGTGCTGCATCCGCCAGGTAGGTGCTGTCCACACCGCCAGAGTAGGCCACCAGCACTGACCCGAGCTCCCGCAGAATGCTCTCTAGTTGCCGGCGCTTAGCGACCAGTTCCATAGTGTCCCTATTCTACTGGAGAGAAGCACGTAACGTTGCGCTAGCGGTCAGGGCTGCATGGCCACTTGGTCCTGGAGCATCCTGACTCCTTACGGCTGCCACAGCCCCAGGTGTTCCCGCACTTCAGTCACAGTTTGCTGCGCCCGCCCCCGCGCCTGCTGGCTGCCAGTGTGCAAAATGCGCGCCACCTCGTCGGGCTGCTGCTGCCAGGTCTCGACCCCTTCCCGTACCGGGCGGACCACCGCCTGCACTGGCTCCACCAGCCCTAGCTTACACTCTACACAGCCCCTGAGAGCATTGCGGCATTCATGGGCGGTACGCTCCGCCTCCTGGGGAGCGAAAGCCTGGTAGTAGGCATACACTGGGCAGACTTCCGGCCTCCCCGGGTCGGTGCGCTTGATGCGCTGTGGGTCGGTCACCATGTTCCGCACCTTGTCTTTGATCATGTCCTCGCTGTCAGTGAGGCTGCTGGTGTTGCCGTAGGACTTGGACATTTTCCGGCCATCAGTGCCGGGCAGCACTGGGAACACGGTATGCACCGTCTGGGTAATGGGGAAGAGCTGGCCATAGAGGCGGTTAAACTGCTCCGCCACCTCCCTGGTCAGCTCCAGGTGATAATCCTGGTCCTTTCCCACCGGCACATGGGTGGATTTGTAGATCAGGATGTCCGCCGCCTGGAGCACCGGGTACCCGAGAAAACCATAGGTCGTCAAATTGCGTCCCTCAATCTCCCGGAGCTTCTCTTTGTAAGTAGGGATCCGCTCCAGCCTGGGCAGCGACAGGAACATGCTGAACAAGAGGTGCAGCTCAGCGTGCTCTGGCACCGCCGATTGCAGCATGAGAGTGGATTTCTGGGGGTCCAGGCCGCAGGCCAGCCAGATCATAGCCAGCTCCAGCGACTGCCGGCCTACCTCCTTGGGGTCTTCGTAGCCGGTGGTGAGCGCGTGCCAATCAACAATGCCGTAGATGCAGTCGTACTCGTCCTGCATCTTGACCCAGTTGTCCAGGGCTCCCAGCTTGTTGCCAATGTGCGGTGTGCCAGAGGGCTGCATGCCGCTGAACACAATGCCTTTCATCGCCCCTTTTCTTAGCACACCACCCCTGTTGTGCGCCACGTAGTCCAGATTGGCCGGGCCGATCACAACTACCTCCTAGACAGCTTCCGGCCCCCTCGCTGGAGGGGGCCGGGTCAGGGCTTGACACACAACGACGCCGGTCCCGCTAAGGCCACCACCAGCCCTTCCTGCTCTGAACCAGCGCATCCATAACTGGCGGCAGTGTAGCATGGTACTAACAGAGATGCAACTACACTGGACCAGGATGTTATAATCCCCCCGCATGGGAACTGAGAGCGTCTGGCGGGTGCGGGGAGTGCGCGGGGCGAGCACAGTTGCCACCGACACTCCTGAGGAGATACTGGCTGCCACCCGGGAACTGCTCTCGGCCCTGCTGCGCGAGAATAATATCCACCCCCAGGACATTGCCAGCGGGCTATTCACTGTCACCCCTGACCTGCGCTCCACCTTCCCGGCGCAGGCGGCAAGAGAAATGGGCTTGACCCAGGTGCCCCTGATG
>JACQHA010000068.1 GCA_016199255.1 Deinococcus sp. | reverse complement strand
CTGTTCGGCGCGCCGGCGCATCTCCAAGGCCGCCAGCACCGCCCGCAGCGGGTCATCGCCGTGCTCCAAGGGAGCGCCGAACACTGCCAGCAGCCCGTCACCCAGGTATTTATCGATGATCCCCCCGTGCTCCATTACCACTGCCCCCAGCTCCCCCAGGTAGGGAGTAAGGATCTCTTGCACCACCCACTGGGGGTCAGCCTGCTCCACCAGCGAAGTGAACCCCCGCAGGTCGGAGAACAGCACCGTCACTTCCCGGCGCTCGCCAATCAGCCCCGGTTCCCCTTCCTGGGCCAGCACATGGTTCACCACCTCTGCCGGCACGTACTTCTGGAACACGGCCCGCACCCGCTCTTCTCTGGCCAGGGCAGCGGCCAGGTCATCTACCTTGTGCCGCAGCTCAATCAACAATTGGGCGCGCTCGCAGATTAGCTGGTAGGTCTCCACCGCCCGCCGCACGGTGATCTCCAGCTCCCGGGGCTCCCAGGGCTTGGTGAAGTAGCGATACACCCGCCCGGCGTTAATGGCGCCGATCAAGTCCTCTACGCCGGTATAGCCAGTGAGAATGATCCGGATAGTGTCTGGCAGGTACTCGATGGTGCGCTCTAAAAACTCTACCCCAGACATGTCCGGCATGCGCTGGTCGGTGATGATCACCGCGAAGCGGTGCTGCCACACCAGCTCTAATCCTTCGCTGCCACCATTGGCCCGGAACACCTGATAATCCAGACCAAGGGACCGCTCCAACAGGTCCAGCACATCAGGCTCGTCGTCGACAATGAGCACTTTAGCCAGCTCGGGCACACTGCTCCTTACTGAGCGCTGCTAGGGGGTACCGCGCGCCGGATGGGCAACGTCACCGTAAACGTTGATCCCTTCCCCACCTGGCTCTCCACGCTGATCCTGCCCCCGTGCTGCTCCACAATGGCGTAGCTGATGGAAAGCCCCAGCCCGGTGCCCTGGCCCACGGGCTTGGTGGTGAAGAAGGGCTCAAAGATCCTGGTGAGGTTCTCTGGTGGGATGCCGCAGCCGGTGTCTTTTATGCTCACCGCCACCTGATCCCCTAGTCGCGCCGTCTTGATCCAGATCTCCCCTGGGCCGCTAATGGCCTGGGCGGCGTTGGCCAGGATATTCATAAACACCTGGTTGAGCTTGCCGGCGTTGCACTCCACCAGCGGCAAATCGCCATATTCCTTGTGCACCGTAATGCGCTTTTTCAGCAGGTGATAGAGCAGGTTCAGGGCGATGTCGATACCCTCATGGATATCCACCTGCTTGAACTCTGTCTCGTCAAGGCGAGAGAAAGTGCGCAGGTCAGCCACAATCTGCTTCACCCGCTCGGCGCCTTTGCGGCAGCTGGCCACCAGCTTATCCAGGTCGCCCAGCACATAGTCCAGCCGGGTCTCCTGGCGGAGCTGCTCCAAAGCCGCACGCTGGGCGCTGTCCAGGGGCAGCTCGGCATATGCCGCCAGGACACGCCTGATGGCGGAGAGATAGCGCTCCAGGTGGTCCATGTTGCCGTAGATGAAGGCAATAGGATTATTCAGCTCGTGCGCCACCCCCGCCACCAGCTGGCCCAAAGAGGCCATCTTCTCAGTCTGCAACAGCTGGGCCTGGGCGCGGCGCAGCTCTTGTAGGGTCCTCGCTGAGGTGAGCGCCACTGCCGCCTGCCCCGCCATGGCCGCCAGCAAAGCCTTGTCGCCTTCAGTGAACCCAGTGTGCGACAGTTTCCCGTCGTCGTCCAGCTTGTTCACCACCCGCAGCACTCCTAGGGGCCCTGCCGGGCCGCGCAGGGGCACCGCCAGGAGATGCTGCACAGTATGCGACGGCAGGTGGCGACTATAGGCTTCCAGGTACTCCTTGATCACCTGATCGCTGGCGGCCACATCGTTCACCAGCACTTCAGCCTCCAGCGCCCAGCCAGTGAGACCCTGGCCCACGGCGTAGCTCTCCTCGCCTAGGGCATTCTCTGGCAGGCCGGACAGGCGGTGCCGGCGCAGCCGGCCGTCGGCAAAGAGCAATATAGCCGCCACCTCAGCATGCAGCCCCTGGCGGGCCAGGTCTACCACAGTGGCTAGAAGCTCATCAGGCGGGCTGGGCTGGCACAAGAGATCAGTCAGCCGGTACACCAGCGCCATGCGCTCCCGGCGCTCGGTGGCCTGGCGGATCATCTCCGCCACCAGGGAAATGCGCCCAGCGATCATCGCGAGGAACTCCCGGTCCAGCTCGCTGAACCGGCCTACCTGGCGCGACTCTACATTCAACACCCCAATGGTGTGCCCTTCGTGGGTCACCGGCACTGCCAGCTCCGCCTTTACCCCGGGGCTAAAGGCAATGTAGGTCGGGTCGCTGCGCACATCGTTCACCAGCACCGACCGGCCAGTCTGGGCCACTGAACCCACCATCCCTTCGCCAATGCGAATGGGCCGGATCAGTTCCGGCAAATGGCCCTGGTAGCAGGCCAGGTCCAGGATCAGGGATCCCTCGTTAATGAGCCAGATGGAGCCATCGGTGAGCTTCAGCGCCCGCAGGATGATGTCCAGGATCTGCGGAAATACCTCTGAGCCCACCACGTTGCCCTTGGTCAATTTCGCCAGCTCGTGGTTAATCAGGCTCATTTCCCGGATGCGCCGCGCCTGGCGCAGGCCCCGGTGCACCACCTCGGCGGTGACGTGGGCAAAGCGCTTGGCCACCGCCAGATCGCCGGCGGCAAACGCTCCCTGGTGCTGGCTGGCTATTTTGAGCAGGCCCACGAATTCCCCATCAAACACCAAAGGTGCCAGAAGCAGTACCCCCTCGGGATGGCTGCCAGCGTAGGCCACGCCCGGCACCAATTCCGCCAGCTCTGGCGCCACTGTCCAGCTGCTCCCAGCGCGCTCGGCCCGGACCACCTCGCCCTTGGCCAGTAGCTGGCGCAGTTCCACTGGGCAGGGGCCGGCCAGGCCAATGCCCCGGCTCTTGCGCTTCTCAAAAGCAATGGTCTCGGCGCGAATCACCAGCTCGCCGCTTTCGTCATCCAGCACCAGCACTCCGGCGCTGTGATCATAGTGCACAAAGCGCCGCAGCTCGTGCAGGATGTTGTAGAGCGAGTCTACCGGCCGCAGGTGATAGAGGCCGGTGTAGATGCGTTGTTCCGTCTCTAATAACCGCTCCCGGCGGCGCCGCGCCAGCTCCTGCCCCAGCCGGTCTGCCAGCCGGCTCAGGAATTTGCTATCACTGCCGGTGAACGGCCGTTTGGTGCGGCGCAGCGCCAGCACCCCTGGCCCCCAGTCGGCGCCACCAACGGGCACCATGAGCACGTCCCCTTCTGGCGACAGGAAACGCTGGCTGCCCAGCGCTGCCTTGGCCAGGCGGGCAGTGCTCCAGTCCAGCGAGCTGCCCTGCTGGGCAAAGGGCTCAAGCTGGCCAGAGACCGTGTTGTAGCCAGCAATCAGGCCCTGATCGGTGGCGAAGAAAGCATAAATGCGCTTCAACACCAGCCAGAGCAGTTTCTGCTCCTGGGCAGTTTCGACGATCAGGTCGGAAAAGCCTGCCAGGAACCGGTACCCTTCCAGTTCCTGGTCGAGCTGAGTGACCTCAGTGCCCCTGGCCAGATGCTTCAGCTTCATAATCCCGAGCCCGCCCTAGACCATCTATGCTAACACACCGGCCGGTACCAGGCGGCCTACAGGGACTATGGAGAGTCACGCCTTGCACTAGTTCAGGTCGACCACCGACTCAAGCATAGAAGCGTACCTCGACTATCTGATGAGTCACTGTGCCGTCATGCAGAGTTTTAGATTGGGACGCCCCGCGCAAAACGCCTAACGCTCGGCATCAGCCGCGGCCGAAGGCCGTCGGCTGATACTAGACGGCGCGGCCGCCAACCTCGCGACCCCTACAGCCTCGTCCCCGTGGTGATATGTGCGGGTGCGTCAAATGTGACCCGTCCCTCCGCAGTGACGTAGGGATCGAGGACGCGATGGATCTGGTCCTCGGGCAGCACGACGCCCATCACCGGCAACCAGCCCCTGAGGTCCGCTTCGACCGTCAACCGAATGGAGGGAAACTGAGCCTTGCCATGATGGGTCGTGACCGCGACCGAGGCCACCCCGGCGCTGGCAAACAGCGTGGCAAGTTCCTGCCGATCACCGAGCACGAACGGCGCACGCAGGGCGTCGGCCGCTCGCTAACCCGCGACCCGCTCAAGCAGCGCCACCTCGGCCGCGTACGCCGGCGTGTTGTCAAGGCAGTCCCACACAGCAACGGCCATGTGGCCCCCGGGAGCCAAGACCCGCAGCATTTCGCGGAGGGCTCGGCGCCGATCCGTGAAGAACATTAGGCCAAACTAGCTCACGACAGCGTCGAAGGACCGGTCGGGGTATGGTAGCGACTCCGCCGTTCCTTGGCGCCACTCGACTCCAGGCGCGAGCCGCACGGCCACTGCCAACATCCCAGGATTAGGATCGAGGCCCACGACGGAGCCTGCGGCGCCAACGCACGATGCGGCTTCCCGGGCCAGCACCCCGGTTCCGCAGGCCACGTCCAACACCCGATGGCGAGGCTGGATCTGGGCAGCGGCGATTACCCGTGGCGCCCACTCCTGGAATAGCGCCGGGACGAAAAACTCCTGGTACGCCGTCGCGGCATCGATCTGAGCTTGCAACGCGGAGTCAGTCATCTCCTGTTCTCCTTTGCGCCGGCTAACGGAATGGGGTTCTGCTGCGTGCGAGCTGGCCGCTTCTCAGGCCGGCGAAGCCGCCCCTTAAGGTGACGGGCGAGCACGTCAGCAGCAACCCCGAGTTAGGCCGTGCGGCCCCGTGGTCTAGTTGGAGGCCGCCCCAGGAAGAGGCAGATCGGAGTTGAAGGATTCGACTACCATCTTCCAGCTGCCGTTCGCCTGCTTGCGCCAGATTTCGACGTACTTGCCCCGCTCCGTGACCGGGTTCCCGGACGGATCACTGAAGTTCAGCTCGTAGGTCCCGGTCGAATACGCCAGGTCGCCGGAGCGTGACGCCTCTACGCTGGTCGGCCGCCAAGTCCCGCTGAGATTGGGGAGGGCATAGAAGCCTTCGACGAGGGCACGAATGGCGGCTGTGCCCGTGACAGTCGGGGCATTGGGCTGCTGGATGGAGGCCGTGGAGTCCACAAACGCAAGGTATCCTGCCAGATCCTTGCGAGAGAAGGCTTGTGCCCATGCAATGTCGGCCGCGCGGACCGCCTCCGCGGCAACCGCACTCTGATCAGCGCGTGGTTGGCAAGCGCTCAGGGCGGTGATCAGGACAACGGCTAGCGCCCCTGTGCGAGTACCGGTCATGAGACCTCCATTGTCACCAAGAGGGTGGGCGGCCATTACAACCGCCGGGCTGCGCCGGCCTAACTAGTAATTATACCGCTGCATGTGGCATATATACCTAGAAAGGGAGTTATACCACAATGCCGACCTCTCCAACCAACCGGCCACGACCCTATTCAACCAAGACTTCCCCCTTGCTCAACCAAGTCCGGCAGGTCATCCGCCTGAAGCACATGAGCCGTCGTACCGAAGCTTCATACTTGCACTATGTTATCGATTATATCCGCTTCCACGGCAAGCGCCATCCCAAAGAAATGGGCGTACCCGAGATTCGGGCCTATCTCGCACCCCTCGCTGTAGATCAACAGGTGGCCGCCTCTACCCAGAGCCTTGTCGGCCCTGCTCTTTCTGTACCGCCAAGTGCTCCACATGGACTTGCCAGACCTCGGAAACATCGAACGGGCGCGTCGCCCTAAACGGATTCCGGTGGTGTTCATT
>JACQHA010000067.1 GCA_016199255.1 Deinococcus sp. | reverse complement strand
CCCTGGACCTGATGCGCTCCTACGCCGCCACCCAGAGCCAGCTATTCCTCAAGCTGCGCCTCCCCGCCTCATTGCCCTTTGTATTCACCAGCTTCAAGGTGGGGGTGGCGGTGTCTCTGGTGGGGGCCATGATCTCTGAGACCGAGACCTCCAACGCCAAGGGCCTGGGGTTCTCCATTCTCAGCCAGGTGCAGACTGGCAACGTAGCTGATTTGTGGATTTTGCTACTGCTCTCGTCCCTCATAGGCATTATCCTGGTGTCTGCCGTGGGCTGGCTGCAGCGCTTACTGGTACCCTGGGAGCGCCGGGCATGAGGCTCAATCTGGTGGCGGCCCTGGGCGCGATCCTGGCGCTAGGGGGGCTGGTTCGGCCCTGGGCCCAGGCCCAAGCGCCCTTGGCGCTGCCGCAGGTCACCCCCTGGGCCCTTTGGCCGCTGGTGGTGCTGGGAGCAGGTGGCCTGGTGCTAGCTGTGCTCCGCCCCCGCTGGGCCGCAGTGGCCTTGCTCCTAGCTGGGCTCACAGGTGCCTTCCTGGCGCTGCTGGTTTTCAAGCAGGCGGTGCACTCCGGGTACACTACCCCGGCGCTTCCCGGCTACTGGACCAGCTTCTACGGCTGTTTGCTCGTAGTGGTTGGTGCCCTGGGACGGCTGGGGGTACTCGTAGGCCGCGACCGGACCACCCACTTCTTGCGCGATGTGCTGCCGCCAGCCGCAGTGCCTTTTTTAGTGCTCCTGCTGTGGGAGGGACTCGTGGAGGGACACCGCATCCCCCGGGCCATTTTCCCCAAAATGAGCGACGTGTACCAGGTGCTGGTCTCGGCCAACAGCGTGCTGCTGCGCGACAGCTCCCGCACCTTTGTGCGCGAGGTGCTATTTGGCTATGCCCTGGGGGTGAGCGCCGGCCTGGTGCTGGGCACCCTGGTGGCCTTCAGCCCTTTTTTGCGCCGGGGCTTTTTACCCCTGGCCACTGCCTCCAGCGCCGTGCCGATTGTGGGCCTGGCGCCAGTGCTGGGCCGGGCCTTTGGGGTAGATTGGCAGTCGAAAGCGGCAGTAGTAGTAGTGATCAGCTTCTTCCCCATGCTGGTCAATGTGGTGCAGGGCTTAAACAGCGTGGAACCGCTGGAACTGGACCTATTGCGCTCCTATGCTGCCACCCCAGGCGAGGTGTTCCGCAAGCTGCGCTTCCCTAACGCCTTGCCTTACATCTTCAATGCCCTCAAGGTGGCGGCGATTCTGGCGCTGATTAGCGTCATCGTCGCCGAGTTCCTCATCCCCGGTCCCCCAGAGGGCCTGGGGCAGCGCATTAGCCTGTCGGCGCGCAGTGGCGGTTACGACGTCACCTTCGCCACCATTGCCTTCGCCAGCGTGATCGGCATTGGCTCTTACAGTGTCGTGGCGGCGCTGGAGCGGCTCTTTACCTTCTGGCACAGCTCGTTCCGGGAGGGCAATTAGAGTAATCTATATTGAGAAAGGAGAGAAACATGCGCAAAGTATTGGCCCTAGTTGGTTTGCTCGGTGTAGTCGGCCTGCTCTCAGTGGGGAGCAGCCAGGGGAACCTGATCTCTATTGTGTTCCAGTCCAAGTGGTTCCCCCAGTCCCAGTTTGCCGGCTACTGGGTGGCGGGCGGGCACCTGCCCGGCCAGGCGCCGTCGGACACTGCCCAGACGTTCTACGCCGACGAGGGGCTGGACGTGACAATCCTGGACGGCGGCAACGTCAACCCCTCGGTGAACGTGGCGGTGGGCAACGCTGACTTCGGCACCGACTGGATTGCCAACATGCTAGTGCAGAAAGCTGCCGGTTTGGACCTGGTGCACATTGCTCAGATGTTCCAGCGGCCTGGCTACGAGCTGGTGGCCCTGAAAACTTCGGGCATTGAGAGCATCCAGGACTTCCGGGGGCGCAATGTAGGGGTATGGGCGTTTGGCAACGAGTTCGCCTCTGAGGCCTGCTTCCGCGGCAACGGCTTGACCAGCGACCTGGACCCCAATGTCCAGAACCCCGACGTGCGTACCACGGTGTACGCCTTTGACCCGGCGCTGGTGTTCCCCAATGCGGTGGACGTGGCCAGCGCCATGGTGTACAACGAGCTGGACCAGATTGTGGGCCTGGGGTTCCCACTGGACACCCTGAACCGCTTCCCCTCGGCGGACAACAACTGCGGCCTTTTGGAGGACTTCATCTTCACCACCCGGGCACTCTTGGAGTCGCCCAGCTGGAAGAACACCGGCCTGAGCGGCCGCGAGCTGGCGATCCGCTTCGTGCGCGCCTCTATTAGGGGCTGGCAATACGCGATTACTCACCAGCCCGAGGCGGTAGAGACCGTGCTGGACTTCTGTGGCGACACCTGCAACGGTTCTGGCTCCACCCAGTCGCCACTGATCCACCAGGCCTGGCAGATGGCGCGCATTGCCGAGCTGGTGCAGCCGGCGCTTTTGGGGCTGGCTGAGGCCCGGATCGGCTACCTGGAACCGGCGTCTTATAGCGCCACGGTGAGCTTGCTAGAACAGATTGGCCTGATCCCGCCTGGCACCGGCGAGGGCGTGGTCACCTACGAGATCTGGGAGGCGGCTACCGCCCAGTAAAAGGGGTTCGTCTACTTGGGCACCGGCGGCGGGGGGCAACTCCCGCCGCCGGTGGGTTAGGGACAGGCTGTTTGGTATGAGGCCCCTATGAAAGTAGCAGTGCTGCAGGACCTAGAGGCCTGGCCGACGCACCGAGATAGACGCCATTAGGGTGCCTCGGCAGGCTCAGGGAAACACTGTGATACACTACACCGACGAGCAGGAGTGATGCGCTCCCAGAGAGCAGGTTTGCAAGGAGGACACGTGCCGAAGCAGGTTGCCCGCACCAAGACCCAGGCCAGCGGCCAGAAGAACGGTGCTGATATCACCAAGGACTTTGTTGAGCGCAGCAAGAAATATCTTATGCCGGCCGCCAACAGTCTGCGGCTGTACACTGACCCGCCGCTGTTTGAACGGGGCGAGGGGGCGTACCTCTACGACGTCAACGGGCGGGAGTATTTGGATTTCCTCGGAGGCATTGTCTCCATTGCCACAGGCCACAGCAATGCCCGGATTGCCGCGGCGGTGGCTGATCAGGCGCGCAAGCTACAGCACACCTCGACGCTGCTCTACCATAAGCCGCTTTTAGACCTGGCAGAGTTCATGGCCTCTATTGCCCCGGGGCGCATCCAGCAGCTCTACCCGGTCAACTCCGGCTCAGAGGCAGTGGATGGCGCGGTGCAGCTGGCCCGGGTGCACACTGGCCAGCCCTGGGTCATTGGCCTGCAGATGGCCTATCACGGCCGCACTCCTGGCGCCCAGTCGCTCACTGCTCAGGCGGCGTGGCGCAATGGCCTCATGCCCCAGCCAGGGTATGCTTTCACCCCCAATGGCTACTGCTACCGCTGCCCCTTGCGGCTCAAATACCCGGAGTGCGACATTGCCTGCGCCAAGTCGCTAGAGGACACGATCCGCAACAACACCGATGGCCGCATTGCCGCGGTGATTGCTGAGCCGATCCAGGGTGTGGCAGGGTTTGTGACGCCGCCGCCCGAGTACTTTGGGATCCTGGTGAAGATTGCCCGCGACCATGGTGGCCTGTTTATTGCCGATGAGACGCAGACTGGTTCGGGCCGCACCGGCAAGTACTGGTGGGGGATCCAGCACTGGGGTGTGGAGCCAGACATT
>JACQHA010000061.1 GCA_016199255.1 Deinococcus sp. | reverse complement strand
GCCGGATCTTCACGCCGCTCCCGGGCCAGAAAGCCCTCCAAAATCACTACTGCTGCTGCCTGGTCGCTGCCGGCTTTCACCTTGGCCCGTAATTCCTTGAGCCGCCGCTCTGCCAACACTGTAGAAAGCCGCTCATCGCTGGTGGTAACCGGGCAAGGCAGCGCTGGCGCCAGCTCCGCGACAAAGCGCCGCACTTTCTGGGTCTGGGCCGTGTCCCGGCCATGTAGGCCCAGGGGCAACCCCACCACCACCAAGGTGCACTGGTGCTGGGCCACCAGCGCCGCTAGCTGCGCCACGTCGCGTTGCCGGCCAGTGCGCACCAGGGTGTCCAGGCCGCTGGCAATGATCCGGTCAGGATCAGACAGCGCCAGGCCAATTCGCTTGTCTCCCACATCCAGCGCTAGCACCCGCCCCGCTGGCACTACCCCACCCCCGGCAGGGCCGCCAGCACCTGCCCCACGCTCTCCAGCGCCTGGGCCAGCTTGGCCTCATCCCTGGCACCACCTTGCGCCATGTCGGGCCGCCCGCCGCCCCGCCCGCCAGCCCGCTTCGCCACCTCGCCCACAATATTCCCGCAGTGCAGGCCCCGGGCCACAGCCTCTTTCTGGGCCTTGGCCACTAAGTTGGTGCCGCTGGCCACTACTACTAAATCAGCGCGGCTCTGCTCGAGGAGGTGGTCGGCGGCATCGCGCAGACCGGCCACATCCAGCCCACCCAGCTGTTGCACGATGAACTTGAACCCGTTGGCCTGCTGCACCGGCGCGCTCTGGCCACCGGTCTGGGCCAGGGCCAGTTGCCGCTGCAATTGCTCAATGCGCTGGCGCAGGGCTTTCTCTGATTCCTTTAGCTGCTGGACGCGCTGGGGAAGGTTCTCCACCTCGGTGCTGAAATCCAGGGCCAGCTGGCGCCCTACAGCCAGCTGGCCCTGCAGGTACTGCACCGCCGGCTGCCCCGCCAGGCACTCAATGCGCCGTACGCCAGCTGAGAGGCCTTCCTCCGACACAATCAGGAAGGGGCCGATCTCCCCGGTGCGGGACACATGGGTGCCGCCGCACAGCTCTGCCGACACCGGGCCGGCTCTGACCACCCGCACCCGGCTGCCGTACTTTTCCCCGAACAGGGCAATGACCCCCTGGGCCTTCGCCTCCTCCAGTAGCATCTCTATGGTCTGGACTGGGTAGTCGGCCATGACCCACTGGTTCACCAGCGCTTCTGCCTGGCGCACCTGCTCCGGAGTGAGCGGCTCCAGGTGGGTGAAGTCAAACCGGAAGCGTGTCGGCGTCACTGACGAGCCACTCTGGGTCACATGGCTACCCAGCACCTGGCGCAGTGCCGCCTGCACCAGGTGGGTGGCGGTGTGGTGGCGCCTGGTGTGTTCCCGCGCCGGATCCACGCTGGCGGTGACCTGCTGAGCGGTGCGCAGCACCCCCTCTTGCACCTCCAGGTGATGAAGGATCAGCCCGCCCGGGCCCTGCTGGGTATCACTCACCAGTGCCTGGCCACCGGCCCAGCGGAACACGCCTTTGTCGCCAATCTGCCCGCCGCCCTCGGCATAGAAGGGGCTCCGGTCCAGCACCACCTGCGCCGGGGTACCTGGAGCTAGCTCACTCACTGCCTGCTCGTTCTTCCCCTGGCCGGCCACTATGGCCACCACTGTGGCCGGAGCTTCCAAGGTCTGGTAGCCCTGGAACTTGGTAGGCCCGCGCTCTTCGGCCAAGGTGTTGAGCATTTCCGAGACGCTTTGAAACAGCTCCACGGTAGCGAACTTGCTCTTGGCGCGAGCGCGCTCCCGCTGTTCGGCCATGCTGGCGTTGAAGCCCTCCTCATCAACGCTCAGCCCCCGCTCGCTGCCCATTTCCCTCACCAGATCCAGGGGGAAGCCGTAGGTGTCGTAGAGCTTGAAGGCCTCGCCCCCGGGGATGATTCTGCCCGGCAGCGCCGCCACCAGGCTCTCAAAGCGCCTGACGCCATCAGCCAGGGTGCGGAAGAAAGCCTCTTCCTCGCGCCTGCAGGTCTCGCTAATAACCACCTGGCGCTCCCGCAGCTGGCCATAGTAGTCGCCCATAATGGCCACTACTACCGGCACCAGTTGGTAAAGGAATGGCTCTCTGAGCCCCAGCAAGTAGCCATGGCGCGCCGCCCGGCGCAGCACCTTGCGGATCACGAAGCCGGCGTCTTTATTGCTGGGCACCACCCCATCGGCAATGGCAAAGGTCACTGCCCGCACATGGTCGGCAATGACCTGCAGGCTCACCTGGCTCTTCCCATCCCGCCGGTAGGGCACACCACAGAGCGCCACAGTCTGCTCAACAATTGGCCAGAAGACATCAGTTTCGTAGAAACTGGGCTTGTCCTGCATGATCGGCACCAAACGGGAGAGCCCCAGCCCGGTGTCAATGTTTTTCTGGGGCAGCGGTGCTAGCACTCCCCCATCGCGCCGGTCGAACTGGGTGAACACCAGGTTCCAGATCTCAACGTTGCGGTCCGAGCCCGAGAACTCTGGCCCCCGGTCATAGTAGATCTCAGAGCAGGGCCCGCAGGGCCCGTTGGGCCCCTGGCTGGGAGCATTGGCCGGCCAGAAGTT
>JACQHA010000059.1 GCA_016199255.1 Deinococcus sp. | reverse complement strand
GGGTTGAAGGGGGATTAAGACTACACCCCATGACAGCTGTCGCGTCGGCTTCAGCTCTACTACGGGTTGGGACTCTCGAGGCGCTGCTGGACAGCAGCGATCTCGGCTGGTGTGCGGGTAACCCCTGAAATTCTGAGGGCCTCCACCACAGCATCGAGCTGCTCCTCCCGATCAGTGACCACGTCATCCCGAAAGAAGATGACCTGGGGTGGAGGGGGAGGGGTCGTAAAAGTTGCGCCTGACGTGCCAAGGAAGGCCCCTTGGAAGTAGATGTCTACCACGTCTAGCGCAGTCGAGACGAAGGCAATATAGTGTCGCTCGCCTGCCAGCACCTGCCCCACGCCGACCTCAGGCTCAGGGTAGGCGCTAATGCCCTCATTATAGTAATACCAGCCCATATCGACGGTATCATCGAAACTAAAGAGCTTGCGGAAGTCGGTCGTGTCCTGGGGTGTGAGGACGATCTCCACCGTATAGGGAAAGACCAGGAGGTTCGCGAACGCACTCCAGTCGATCCCAGTCGGGCCCCCTGGCAAGACATGGAGGCCTTGCCCCCACGCTGTGGGGACAAACTCGCCCCCAATCAGGAGGGCATCGCGCCCATTCCCACTGGAGTCCCGCGCGTTCCCGTTGAACTCGAACGTCGCCAGGACCCCCAGCGCAGATAGGAAGACATCAACCACCGGCCCAGCTGGGCTGCAGCCACCCACCAGCGCCAACGCTCCCAAGAATGCCACCCATCCTTTCATCCTCTTCGCCTCCTTAGCGAGCTGGCCAAGTATTCGAGTCAAACGAAAAGACGGCACCAGCCGTCTCCATTCTAGGACAAGACGATAGCAAGCTACTTCTCCACCTCGATCACGCCGATCTTGTCGAGCCCGAGGTGCCGGCGGATAAGGGTCACGTCCCGCTGGGTGAGCATGAGCTCTTGCCGTTCCGCTTCGAGGTGCTTCACAAATCCATCGAGGCGATTAAGGGCGTCAGTGTAGACCACTTCGAGTTTGGCCAGGCGCCCATGAAGCTGCTCAAAGCTCACATCAATTTTGGCGTCGAGGGCGCGGATTTCTTTGGAAATTTTTTGCTCCATGGCGGTGAGTGCGTCCTTCGTCACCATAGTGGCTTCGAGAGCGCCGAACCTGGCGCTGAGTTTTTTTATTTCGTTCAGCACGTCGCTGATGGTGGGTTGAGGCATAGAGGGTAGGGGATTAAAGGTACTGCGCCCTCACCGTAGCGCAGATGGGCGCAAATGAAAAGAGAAGCGGCTCCCACCGCTTCTGAAGGAATGCGACCAAAGATGTTCCTATGAGGTTGGGAAGGATTCACCTTCTGCTTGACCTGCGGCAGGGAAGGAGACGTGGAATTGGGCGATGAGCCACTTGCCATGACGGTTTTCCAGCACCGCGGTCATCCGCCCGGAGGGCAAGACCATCTCTTCTCCGCCAACTTTGGCCTTAAACGTGAGATCGGCTGCTACCCATACCACTGAATCTGCTTTCGAGACCTGATGCCACCCAAACGCAAATGACGCAGATTCACTCTGGGCCCAGTCGCGCTCGGCTTGCTTCTGGATCTCCGGAAGCCCCACTCGCTTTTCATCCACCCCCGTCGCAATAAGGGTAACATCCGGATCAGGTACTAAGATGGAGCGAAGTAAGTCCATATCGCGCGTGGCGTAGGCCTTGCTCATCTGATTGAGCACTGCCATCACTTCGGCCTCCGTCTTTGAATCTGCTCTCATATGATTGTTCCTCCTCGTTAAAAATATACACTTTCAAAAGAATGAAGACAAAATGGAGACGACCCGTAGGCCGTCTCACTCGCTTAATACTCCTCCGCAAACATGAGGTCGCCTCAGGCGACATCGCCATTGTCGCAGAGTGACGTGGTACACTAACCCAATCTCGCTTCGGAAGGAGTGCAGCCAGATGGCACAGCAAGACCCGGTCAAGCTCGACCCCAAGCACTATAAGGTGGAGTTCGAGAATCAGCAGGTGCGGGTGCTGCGCATCCGCTACGGCCCACGTGAGAAGTCGGTGATGCATAGCCATCCGGCGGGAGTGGTGGTGTTCCTCACCGAAGGCCATGTCAAATTTACCTTTCCCGACGGCAAGGCAGAGGAGATGCGGGGGAGTACCGGGCAGGCCATATGGACACCAGCAGGGCCGCACCTGCCGGAAAACTTGAGTGATAAGCCACTCGAAGTCCTTCTGGTGGAGCTCAAAGACTAGCCAGTTCATCGCCACGCTGCCCTAGCGGTGCTTGACTCCCGCCCTCACTGGCGTATAGTGACTCTTACCAGGGCCCAAGCCGTAGAGTCGGTCGGACGGAACGCGTTTTGTCCAACTCAACGAGGAATCCCCGCCAAAGATGCGGGGATTTCTCTTGTTGCCGATATTTGATCGGAGGGTGTCATCAAAAGAGAGACGATTGACAAATCCCGTACAGGACGCTATGATGATTCCAAGCTCGAATACCTTCTTCTGGAAGGGTGTCCCGAGAGGGAATAGAGCCACCCCCACCCTTGCGGTGGGCTTTTTTATACCTCAGTACGCCTCCTTCCGGTGCCGGAAGGAATACAAAACGACATCGCTGCCCACGATGTCGTAGCGAAGGCGGTAGTCTCCTGCCCGGATGCGCCACTGCGCCGCACCCGGGTTCACATCGGAAAGCTTCTTGATGGGGTGCTGTCGCGTCTGGTTGTAGGGGTCCTGCTTCAGAATCGTATTCAGACGCTCAAGGACACGCGCAAGCTCGGGATTCCCTCTGATGAGCGAGGCAGAAAAACTTCTGGCCCTTGAAATCGGTCGAGTAGAACCAGTCGTCCTTTTCGGTGCGCATCATGAGGTGGAACCGTCCGACGAGCTCCGCGAGGTCCTCCGCCGACAGCGCATGGACTACCCCGAAGCCGAGAAGATGGTGCTGGTGCCAGAAAATCGGTGAGAAGCAGGAACTGCGCTCCCTGGCCCAGATTGGGGAAGGAGGACGTAACCGACGCGGCATCCAGGTCCACTGGCAGTCGAGAGCTCCGCCCCGCCAGGGAGCCGAGCTCGTCTATTGACCGTCGGGATGGGACATGCTCCGCCACATGGCCTACTTCGGTCGTGCCGTATGGCTCTTCCCTCCACCCAGAATGCCTATATCCTTTGGAACGGGGGGCTCGACAAGGAGTTCCTCAGTGAGATCAGGACAGAAGGGAGACCCACAATGAGCAAGCGTTGGATACAACTGATCTGCGCGGTGGTATTGGTAGCCAGCTTGAGTCTAGGGCCGTCACACATTCTGGCGCAGGGCGAAGATCTCCCCACGATCCTTATGGGTGAGTTCTTTTTCTCCGTCCCTGGTGGATCTCAGGCCGCATTTCCGCCTCCGGATGCCCCACCCCAGAACATCTTGACCATTTCCGGCGCAGCGGACGGGGAGATCGCATTCATTGTTGAAAACATTGGTGCCATTCTCCACGAGATTCGCAGCCCGCTCTTCATGGCGACCAAAGAGGTCAAAGCGGCGATTTTCGATGCTGCTGGCAACTTGGTGGCCGAGAGTGAGGGCACCGATCTCTTGGAGCTGGAGTTGGGAGCGGGGTTTAAGGCTGAGGTGCAGATCACGTTGGCTGGTGCCGTGGCGAAGTCGCTGGCAGCAGATCCGAATTTGACGATGACCTTCGAGCTCTCCTGCCATGTCGAGGGGCACTATCCAGCCGGGATGCGGGCGCTGATCACCGTCGCACCGTAACGACTCCGCGACCCCAGCCGGCTGATCCTGACGCATGGCTCCCTCCCGTAACGACTCGGTGACACACAGTCATTATGCGGGGGGAGCCGGCGTTCATCTACTCCTTGCCTCCCGGCTTTCACAATGCACTTGGAACTACTGAGTCTACAAAGCCGCGTTAAGCGGCCTGGCTCCGCACGCTAGAGGGCTGCACCCCCAGCCCAGGATCATCCACCAGGGTAATCCGCCCTTTGGGGAATGTAGGCCCCTGGAAAGGGTCATCGGCCAGGAGCAGGCTGCCGTCCAGGTCGGCGTAGTCCACCAGGGGGGACAGGTGCGCCCCGGCGGCAATGGCCACGCTGGTTTCCACCATGCACCCCAGCATCACCAGCATGCCCAGCGCTCGAGCAGCGTGGATCATCTCCAGCGCCGCGTCAATCCCACCGCACTTCATCAGCTTGATATTCACTCCCGATACGGCGCCCTTCAGCTGGCGCAGGCTGGCCAGGTTAGGAGCCGACTCATCAGCCACAATGGGCAGGGGAGACGCGCTAGTGACGCGCCGCAGGCCCTCTATGTCGGCTGCGGGCAGTGGCTGTTCCACTAGCTCCACGCCCAGCTCTGCCAGCCACCCCAGATAGTGCAGCGCCTGGGACGGCGTCCAGGCAGCGTTGGCGTCCACCCGCAATGTGGCCTGGGGCACCGCCTCCCTGATGGCGGTCACAATGTCCCGGTCGTGGCCAGTGCCCAGCTTCACTTTGATCAGGGAGAACCCCAGGGCATAGGCTGCCTGGGCCCGCTCCGCCATGGCTGCTGGCTGGTCCAGGGCAATGGTCAAAGAAGTGCGCGGCGTGGCTGCCGCATCCAGGCCCAGTAGCCGATAAAGCGGCTCTCCCAGCAGCTTCCCAGCCAGGTCCCAGAGAGCCAAGTTTATAGCCGCCTTGGCAGCATTGTTGCCCCCCAGGGCCTGCCCCAGCCGGCCCATAATCGCCTGGCGGTTGAAAGGGTCGGCGCCCAGCAGTGGCCGGAACAGTTCCAGTGCCGCCACCACCGTATCAGCCGTCTCGCCGTAGTACGGCGACGGCGCCGCCTCGCCCAAGGCGCTGACGCCCTCGTGGGTGAGCTGCACTATGACCCGGCGGTAGACGGTGCTGGTCCCCCGGCTGATGGTAAAGGGATGCTTGGGATGTACCTCGATAACTTGGTAATCCAGCTTCATTCTGAACTGCCCCACAGCCGCTGCACAGCCACCCGCAGGCCATCCAGATCGGCATGGCGGTAGAACCAGCCAAAGATGAGGAGGCGATAGCGCTCCAAGAGGGCGCGGCGCAGGGTAGGTGACTGGTAGGGGTCCACTGGGCCTGCTACGTGGCCATCAATCCCCAGCTCTGCCAGGATCTTGCCGGCTAGCTCGTCCACTGGCCGGCCGGCTCGCAGTTCCCGGTAGGCGGAGCGCAAGTTGTCCAGGTCTGGCCAGCGCCGGGCCTGGTGCTCCAGATGCTCCAGCGCCCGGGGAGGCAGCATGAAGAGCAGCCGGGTGTTGGCCTGCAGCAGGGCCTCCAGGTCATCGGGCAGGGCCAAAAGTGCCAGCTCCTTGACGACCTCGCCAGCGGAGCGCAGCGGGCAGCCTGGCAGCTTGGCGCCGATCAGTTCCGCCCCCTCGGGTGTGCCGACCTGGATGGGCATGGGCTGCTGCCGGAGGCGCATCAGCCCTTCGCCTGCCCCCAGGCGTTCCACAGCTGGGCCGCTGGCGGCGTCGGGCACGCTAATGGGGCCGGCTGGCCTGATGGCCTTGATCCCCAGCTCAATGGACCGCTGGCCGTTCCACTCATTGGGCTTCAGCGTCGCTGCCAGGTCAAAGCGGCCGCCAGAGGAGAGGCTTTCTGCCAGGTGCCCACCGCCCCACTGCACCGCCCGGATGCCGTCTACCACCAGCGCGAGGTGCCGCCCCGCTTCGCCAATGGCCCGCACCTGGCTAATGGGGCGATTGGCCATGAGCCATAGGGGCTCGGCGTTCCCCTGGCCCAGGGGCTCCAGGGCATTCACCTCTGCCAGCAGCTCTTCGTCTACCTCGGAGCCAGCCAGCACTGCGTCGCACACCAGCCGCTTCCGGGGCGGCGCAAAGCGCGCCACAAATTCCTCGATGCGCTGCGCAAAGGCGCTGAGGTGCGCGGGATCAATCGAGAACCCGGCGGCACCTGGGTGGCCGCCGAAGCCCTTCAGGTACT
>JACQHA010000058.1 GCA_016199255.1 Deinococcus sp. | reverse complement strand
TCATCGGTGGCGCGCCGCAGGCGCATCCGCTAACGGATAACCTGCCCCCAGCTGCCGGCTTCAGCGGGACTCTCTACTATCAGCTTATCGGTGGCGCGCGCCGCAGGCGCATCCGCTAACGGATAGCCCGCCCCCAGCTACCTGCTTCCGCGGGGCCAAGACTATCAGCTCATCGGTGGCGCCGCGTAGCGGCATCCGCTAACGGCTCATCCGCTGTACGCCAGAGGTGCTTCAGCTAAGAGGCTGTTGACATCAGGGGTGGCCCGTGTATCATCTAGACGGTGAATAGCTCGGCTGTATATCCATAAGGAGGTCGTTCTTTAGGAGTGAACGGCGAGCGCATTTTTATCTGCAAAGGAGGACATATGCGTATTCGTTTGGTACTCGTTGCTGTCCTAGCGGTGGCCCTAGCCCTAGGCATGGCCCAGGTGCAGGGCGACCGGCCGGTGCGAGGCGGCCTGTTCCGCAACACCAACACCGAGGCGCCAGCGTCGCTGGACCCGGCGGCTATCTTTGATACCGCCTCGTCCTTTGTGCAGAATGCCATCTACGAGGGACTCTACGCTTTCAATCCCCATACCAGCGCCCTGGAGCTCCGGGCGGCCGCTGACTTCCCCACGGTGAGCGCTGATAACTTGGTGTACACCATTCCCATTCGCTCTGGTGTCTTCTTCCATGATGACCCGGCGTTCTCTGGCGGAGTGGGCCGCGAGGTGGTATGCGCTGATGCCAAGTATAGCCTGGAGCGCATTCTTGATGCTGACGTGATCGCCATTGCCAACGTGTCCCCTGAGTTCCTCTTCGGGGCGCCCTACATCATTGCTGGTGCTAACGAGTTCAACGCTGGCGAGGCTGATGAGATCAGCGGCATCCAGTGCCTGGACGACCACACCCTGCAAATCACCCTCACTGAGCCCTTCGCCCCATTCCTGAACGTGCTGGCCACCAACACCTCCAACCTGGTACCCCACGAGGCCCTGGAGGCCTATGGCTTGGATGGCTTCCAGCTCCACCCGGTAGGCACTGGTCCCTTCTACATGGAGAGCTTCGTGGACGGCCAGGAATACGTCATGAAGCGGTTTGACCGGTACTGGCGGACCGACGAGTTCGGCACCCAGCTCCCCTACCTCGATGGCTACCGGGTGGACATTGTGCAGGACGACTTCGTAGCCTTCCTGCGTTTTGACCTGGGTGAGTTCGACCGCACTGAGCCTCCCAACGAGCTGTACACGGAGCTCCTTACCCCCCGTGGGGCTGACGGTCGCCGCCGGCTGCAGGGCCGCTACGCCCAAGATTACATACTTGTGGACAACCCGGCCCTGGACCTCAGGTGGTTCTACTTCACCCAGGACGACGACATCCGCGAGGAAGGGCAGCCTACTGGCGAACGCTTCACTAAGTTCCTGACCAACCAGCGGCTGGTGCGCCTGGCGTTGAACTATGCCGTGGACCGCCAGGGCATCGTCGATTCAGTACTTAACGGCAACGGCGCCCCGGCCACCAGCTGGATCAACCCTGTCATGCCGGGCTTCAGCGTAGACGAGGTCGGGGTGGCGTTCACCTATGACCCAGAGCGCGCCAGGCAGCTCTTAGCCGAGGCGGGCTTCCCCAACGGCGAGGGGCTTCCCACTTTCAGCTTTATGACCAACGACTCCGGCCCCAATATCGACATAGCCACTGCCGTCCAGGCGCAGTTTGCCGAGGTTGGGATCAACATGGAGATCACCGCCACCCCAACCTTCCGCGAGTTCCTGCGCATCCGCCGCGGCAACAATCCCCCGGACATCTTCCGAGCTGGCTGGAGCTATGACTACCCCGATCCCCAGAACCTCTACACGAACTTCTATGGACCCTTTATCCCCAACGGCGACGATGGGCGTTACCGCAATGAGCGCTTCGACGAGCTGTACCGCCAAGCGCTGAGGACCCCCAGAGCTGAGGACCGTATCCCCATCTACCAGGAGATGAACCGGATTATGAATGAGGATCCGCCGGGGCTGCTGCTCATCACCAGTGAGGAGTTCCGGATGAACCAGCCCTGGGTGCGCAACTTCCCCATCAACGGCCAGACCCAGATTGAGGACCTAGCCACAGTCTGGTTCGCTGACGGGGGCAACCACTAGTTAAGATCTCGGCGGCCTGGGGGGATTCCCCCAGGCCGCCCCTTCAGAAAGTCAGAAAACGCTTTGACTGTCTACATAATCAAACGCATTCTCCAGGGGCTTCCCACCATTATCGGCGCCACCCTAGTCACGTTCCTGCTCACCTACGCCACCGGCGCCAACCCCTGCCTGAGGAGCGAGCGCTCCACTGCCCGGGGGGTAGAGCTCTGCCGTCAGGCGCTAGGCCTGGACCGGCCCTGGTATATCCAGGTGGGTACCTTCTACGGCAACCTGCTGCAAGGAGACCTGGGAGTCTCCCTGGCTAACCGCCAGCCAGTGTCCGCCCAGATCGCTGACCGCATTGGCCAGAGCGCCAGACTGGCGCTGGTAGCCTTTGTTTTTGCAGTGTTCACTGGAGTCATTGGTGGTGTGGTCACCGCCCTGCGGCGCAACACTTTAGTGGACTACTTTGGCCTGGTGACCTCGCTGCTGGGTGTATCCATGCCTGCCTTCCTCCTGGGTCTAGTCCTGCAGTACTTCATTGGCTACAAGCTGCGCTGGCTGCCCATTTCCGGCTGGAAGCCAGGGCCTGACGCCTGGCGTTACATGATTCTGCCCGCTATTGTCCTGGCCGCCGGGCCTATTGCCCTGCTCACCAGGCTCACCCGCTCAGCCATGTTGGACGTGCTGAGCCAGGACTATGTGCGCACTGCCCGGGCCAAAGGCCTGACCGGGCGTATTGTGGTGTACAAGCATGCCCTGCGCAACGCCATGATCCCGGTAGTGACCGTCACGGCTGCCAGCCTAGCAGT
This sequence comes from Deinococcus sp., assembly GCA_016199255.1. Lineage (GTDB taxonomy): Bacteria > Deinococcota > Deinococci > JACQHA01 > JACQHA01 > JACQHA01. The sequence continues at coordinate 58 of JACQHA010000058.1, read as the reverse complement.
GCTTCTGGAAGGCAGCTTCGTAGTAGAGTTCCTGTTTTCCTGGCCAGGGCTGGGCAAG
>JACQHA010000077.1 GCA_016199255.1 Deinococcus sp. | reverse complement strand
TCCCAGCTCCCGCAGCCGGGTATCGAAGCTGAAAGCCAGGGGAATTCCCAGGCGCTCCATTACCGCTACGGTTACTGCGTCACAGTAGGTGAAGGGCCGGTCGACCCGGCCCTTGACAATCTCCCAGGCCCGCAGCTCATCGACGGCTGTGGCCCGCACCACGTTGAAGTCCTCCAGCGCCGCCTGCAGGAAGCTGCGGGAGGCGAAGTAGCCCAGGCGATTGAGCACTAGAGCGTGCGCCTCGGCCAGGATGTAATTGGTAACGTAGAGCGGCCGGCTCTCGGCGCGATAGCCCACAAAGCCGGTTACTGCTTTGGGGTGATCGGGGTCCTTGCGATCCAGGTAAGCGTACAGCGGCCCGGTGTCTACCAGCACCCAGCGCGCCGCCACCGGATTGGGCATCACCATCTAGCGCCGCCTGGCCAGCTCCCGGTCGTGCTCCCGCCCGGCGGGCCCTGGCTCGGTTCCCTCGCCGATGCCAATGAGTGCCATGAACCCCCCCTGGCCGAAGGCCTTGGGTGAGCCTGGCGCTTCCTCTCCCCCCTGCTCCCGCCAGGTGAGGAATACCTTGAGATCTTCCCGGCGGATCCGCCGGCCCCCTGATCCCCGCCCGCTGGCCAGCTTTAGGCTGGGCAGCTTGCCGCTGTAGAGCCAGCGCCGCACCGTGGGCAGTGACACCCTGAGCAGCTCCGCCACCTCTTGCACCGTCAGTACCTCCGGCTCGTAACCTTTTTCGGCCACAGCCACACCCCCGGGAAATTATGTGATTATAATTTATCATAGGTGATCATTATTGATCAATGGTCGGCGCTGGGATGTTGTCCTGAACGCGGGAAACCCCCTAGACCTGCGCCACCCGGATAAGGTTGGTGGTGCCGGCGTGGCCGAAGGGCACCCCGGCGGTGATCACCACCCGGTCCCCGGGGTCCACCCAGCCTCCTTCGTCCACCACCTTGATCACCTCCCGGGTGACCTGGTCGGTGTCGGCGTCCCGCGGCACATCGATCGCCAGCGGCACCACTCCCCAGGCCAGGGCCAGTTGGTAGCGCACGATATCGTTGGGCACCACAGCAATCACCGGCGCCAGGGGCCGGAAGCGCGACACCGAGAGCGCCGTGGAGCCGCTGCCGGTGAAGGTGATAATGGCCCCGGCGCCAATGTCGGCCGCCAGCTTGCAGGCCGCGGCCGCCACCGCGTCCTGCACTGTGCCTCTGGCTGGCGGCCGCTTGGCCGCCAGCAGGGCATGGTAGGCAGGCGTCTGTTCCGTGGTCAGGCAGATACTGGCCATGCAAGCCGTGGCCTCCACCGGATGGGCTCCCACCGCCGTCTCGGCCGAGAGCATGACGGCATCGGTGCCGTCCAGAACGGCATTAGCCACATCGCTGGCCTCTGCCCTGGTGGGCCGCGGTGCCTGCACCATGGACTCCAGCATCTGGGTGGCGGTGATCACCGGCTTCCCGGCGGTGTTGCACTGGGCAATGAGCGCCTTCTGGATCATGGGCACCCGAGCGGAGTCTAGCTCCACCCCCAGGTCCCCCCGGGCCACCATGACGCCATCCGCCAGCTCCAGGATTTGCGAGAACGTGCGCACCGCACCAGGCTTTTCGATTTTGGCCATGAGCTTCGCCTCGGACCCGGCCTTTGCCAGCTCCTGCCTGGCCAGGGCCACGTCCTCTGGCCGGCGCACAAAAGAGATGGCCACCCAGTCCACTCCCAGCTCGGCGCCGTACGCGAGATCGCCCAGATCCTTCTCAGTGAGCGCCGGTGTCGACAGGTCTGCTTCTGGCACATTGATGCCCTTGTGATCTGAGAGCCGCCCGCCCACTATTACCCGGCAGCGGATGTTGCTGCCGTCACTATCCAGCACCTCCATCTGCACGTTGCCGTCGTCCAGCAGCAGTTTCATCCCCGGCCGCACCTCCCGGGCTAGCTCCGGGTAGGTGAGCCCGACTTCCCGCTCATTACCCAGCACGTCCCGAGCAGTGAGCACAAACTCCTGGCCAGCTGGGAGCGTTACCGCTCCAGCCTGGAACTTCCCCAGGCGGATCTTGGGCCCCTGCAGGTCCTGCAGGACGGCCACGGGCACACCCACGCGCGCCGCGGCCTCGCGCACGACGCGATACACCGCCGCGTGCGTCTCGTGGGTGCCGTGGGAG
>JACQHA010000076.1 GCA_016199255.1 Deinococcus sp. | reverse complement strand
GCGGTCCTAGGATGAACACCGCCAGGGCCAGGGCGGACAGGCCGACCACAATGCGGCGCAGCGCCGTGCTCCACCACCACAGGAGGTTCACGTGCGCTCCTTCCGGGAGATCACCACAATGTACACCACGCTCAACAGGAGCGACATGCCGAACAGCGTCACCGCTAGGGCAGCGGCCATCTCAGGCTGGAAGAAGGTGGTGAGATAGCTGAAGGTAGTTACTCCCAGCATGCGTGGTGCGCTGGGGCCGCTCAGGAACGGAATGGTGAAGCTGCCGATGACGCCAATGCCCAGGATGGTCAGGGCAATCACCGTGGACCGGAGATTCAGCGGTAGCAGAATAGACCAGAGAATGCGGAACCAGCTCGCCCCGACGTCCCTGGCGCTCTCCACCATGTCGTCGCTCACCGCCTGCAAGCCAGACTGGAGGATCAAAGTGGAGAACGGCAAGTGGGTCCAGATCTGGGCCAGGATAATGCCTGTGGCAGTGTAGGAGATGTAGGGGATGTTCTTTACCCCCAGGAAAGTGAGCAATGACCACAGCCAACCTCGCTCTGAGAGGAATCTGACTAGGGCATAGACGGCGATGATCCCTGGGACGAAGAGGGGCAGCATGTAGATGGTGGAGAAGAGGTTCACCGGCCGTCCCCGGGCGAACCGGAAGTAGAGCGCTGCAGGGTAGGCGATGAGCAGCACGCCAAGTACTGAGATGATGGTGACATAGGCGGTGAAGAAAATGTCATTATAGAGAACCGGGCGAGTGAAGATCTGCACGTAGCGCTCGGTGGACCAGATAGTCTGGCCATCTTGCACAAACGTGATGGAGCGGATCACGGCGAGGATCGCCGGCCATACCACCAGCAGCACTAGCACAGCAATGGAAGGGAGCACTAGGGCCAACCCTAGTGCTCCCTGGAAGCGCGATCTCATTAGTGACTACTTACTGGGCAGCAGAGGGTACCCGCTCCTGCCAGACCTCTCTGAACCTGGACTGGTACACACTGCTGGGTACATCGCTGGCCCGCTCAGAGATGCCCTCGAAGCGACCCCGCAGGTCCTCAGGGAGGAGCGACGCCTGCACCGAGGGGAAGCCTTTAATCTGCTCGATCACCATCCGCTGGGCCTCGTCAGTGAGCAGCCAGTTGATGAAGGTGTGGGCTGTGCTCTGGTTCGGGGAGTTGGAGGCGACGCCCAGGAAGCTGTCGAAGCCAAAGAATGGTGGGTCGATCTGGGTGAACTTGATCTCTGGCGGGATCCGGCCAGTGTCCAGGGCAGTGATGAGCTGATCGGACCACTGGGGGGCCATCTGGATGAGGCCCTGCTCAAAGAAGTTGGTGATCTCACCGTTTGAGGCAGCATATACCCCACCACGGTACACAAAGGGGTTCAACTCCGCCAGTAGGTCAAATGCGGGCCCAGCGAGGTCCACCAGTGCCTGGTCGACTTCGTTCCCCAGCAGCTCGCTGGTGGGCACGAACAGGCTGATGGCGCCAAACATGAAGGCGTTGCCCGAGCCACAGCCACTGGTGGGGTTACAGTAAGTGAACTGGCCGGGATTGGCCCTGGCCCAGTCGACGATCTCCCGGATGGTGCGGGGTGGGGTGTCAACCACCCGGCTGTCATAGGCCAGGAGTACAGCCGAGCCGCGGTAGGGCACGCCGAGCCCATCGGTCCTGGTGAGCAGCGATGGCACCACCCGAGCCAGATTGGGGATCTCAGCCTCGGTTAGGGTGGTCCAGAGACCAAAAGCAGCGCCTCTGGTGAAGTTCCCCTGGCTGGTCTCGAAGATGTCAATGTCTGCTACGACGCCAGCTTCTATAGAGGCCTGCATCCTGGCGAATATCGCCTCCTGCGCCTGGGTGCCGTCTGCGTTCTCATAGACTACGTCAATATCTGGGAATGCCGCCTCGAATGCCGGGACCAGGTGATCTTGCCACAAGTTTAAGACGTTGACATTGCCCGAGCTGATCACCACCACCGTGCTGGCCCCGGTCTGGGCGTGGACCAGGCCCAGGAGCAGGGCGATGCCTGACATGAGAACTAGGATACGGAGAGTCGTCTTGCGCATATTTCCTCCTCTTTG
>JACQHA010000087.1 GCA_016199255.1 Deinococcus sp. | reverse complement strand
AGCACCAGGATGTAGGCCAGGGGACTGAGCACTGCCACCCCCAGCGCTTCCCGGCGGTGAGTGCGCCATTCCCGGCGCACCTCCTCCCAGCGGCGCAGGGCCAGAGGGGCCAGCAGTGCAGTTCGCCCCACGCTGGTGGACCAGTCGAACACCAGTGGCGGCACCAGGAGGGCGCTCACGGCGTGCTTGTCCCAGAGGGTATAGGCAGCGATGGTGATGCCCGTAGCAATGCCGTACCCCACTGCCCGGCGGGCGCCTAGACCCCGTAGTTTGCCCGGTTCACCAGCGAGGACAAACACGCTGATGGCAATAAGCACTGCACCAGACAGGGCTAGGGGGGTAGGTCGTTCCCCAAACAAGATAATGGCCGCTATGGTGGAGAGCATGGGTCCAGTGCCACGCGCCAGGGGATACACCAGGGAGAGGTCACCCACGCGGTAGCCGCGCTGCAGTAACAGGTAATACACTAGCTGCAGGATAGTGCTTCCCGCCATGAAAAGAAGCTGAATAGCGCCTATCCGCGGCTGCCGGAGGACAATGATGGCCACCGCCAGCGGCGCGTATATGGCTGCCGCGAGAGCACTGATCAGCCATATGAAAACTGCGCCCCCCCCGGCGCGCTTGGCCAGCAGGTTCCAGGTAGCATGGAAGAAGGCAGCGATGAGAATCAGGATGATTGCCAGGCTGGTCATAGGTGCCCAGTGTTGTTCAATGCGATCCGGATCACGCCCCAGACTTTACACCAACGGGCCTCCGTTAGCGGATGCACCGGAGGTGCATCCGCTAACCGCCTGGTCAATGAGCCACACTAGCTGGCCCTTTACTGGAGCAATGATCTGGGCTGGGAGCTGTTCCGGCTGGCGCGGGCCATATAGTACCTCTTTCAGGGTGGCGGCTTTATCCTGGCCAGCGACCAGGAACATGATGCGTGCCGCGTGATTGAGTGCTGGTGTTGTCAGGGTCAGGCGGAAGGTGCTGAGCTTGGGCACATAGTTGGCGACTACTAGCCTGGTGCGCTGGTGCAGCCCGCTGGTGTGGGGGAAGAGGGAGGCAGTGTGTCCGTCGGCCCCCATACCTAGCAGCACCAGGTCGAAGCAGGGGAAGGCCCCAGCTGGCAGGTGGAAGAACTGCTGCAGCTGCTGCTCATACTGGGTGGCGGCTTGTTCCGGCTCCAGCTCGGCAGGCATGCGGTGCACATTTTCCTGGGGCAATGGCACCTGGGACAAGAGCGTTTCATTCGCCAGGCGGTAGTTGCTGTCTGGGTGGTCGGGGGGCACGCAGCGCTCATCGCCCCAGAACACATGGGTTTGTGTCCAGGCTATTTGCTGGCTGTAGGGCTTACTGGCCAGCAAGGTGAACAGGGCTCTGGGTGTGGAGCCCCCGGAGAGGGCGACAGTGTAGCGCCCCTGCTGGCTAATGGCCTGGCAGGCCGCGGCCACAAATTGCTGGGCGGCGGCGGCGCTCAGAGCAGCCAGGTCAGGGTAGATGAGGATCACGGCGCGCGTAGAATCGCCTGCGCCTGGCCCAGGGCTTCGCCATACATCTGGTCGCAGCCCAGCAGGTCCAGCTCGGCAGAGAGCAGGGTCACTTCGTCGGGAGCGGCGAACCGGGTGGTGTACTGGCGCTGTCCCAGCTCAGAGGACTGGATGCTGGTCTTGACGCAGTCGCTGTCTGGGGTCCTGCCCACAGTAAATACTGTATCGCCGGCCCAGAGCTGCACCGAGGTGACGCCGCCGGGAGCGCCGGGCTGGGCAGCGGTGCTGACCGCCAGGGGTCGCCCCAGGCGCGAGCGCAGCCAGCCGCCCAGGAGCAGGGCCTGGACGGGATTCTCCCCGCTGTAGTGGATGCTGACGCGCTGCAATTGGTCCAGGTAGCTGCGGTGCTCGACGGGATCGAACAGCTTGGCAATGAGCTGGCGCCAGACGGTGAGCCGGCCCCAGCTCAGGTCGCGGTAGGGGGAAGTGCTGGCTGGGTACTGCTGCACCAGAGCTGCCAAGGCAGCCAGGTCCGGGGCCAGGGCGGGGAAGCTGGCAGAGTCGAGGATAATGCGATCTGCTAAGGCGCTGAGTGACTGGAACAGTGAACTATTCCAGGGCACCAGGCCGGGCCACCACAGCGCCGCCGGCAAGTCGGCCACCAGTAGCGCCAGCGCCGCGCTAGGCAGCCGGTTGACCTGGTCGCTGGAGGCGGCAATGGTGATCTGTTCACTGCACACCTGGGGCTGGCCGGGGGCAGGGAGCAGGCAGTGGGCCTGCACCCAGGCGTCTAGCTGCCCCTGAGTGTCGAGGTGCTCTCTCAGCACAATAGCGCGGCAGGGGTGGCGGGTGGGCAGCTGGGCTACTACTTGAGTGACCTGGGCCTCGGTCTCCTGGTCGCGCACATAGACCAGCAAGTTGACGGCGCAGGCGCGCACGACTGCTTCTCCCTCGGCGCTTTTCCAGAGCTGTTCCAGCTCTCGCTCAATGGCGCGCAGGTCCACTGGCAGGGGCTGATGAAGCAAGGGGTTGGGCTGGGCCATATTAGAGCCGCCGCCAGTTGCGGCCCTGGCACTCCAATAGCGCAAATGCCGCCGGGGGGCCCCAGCTGCCGGCAGGGTAGTTGGGGAAGTCCTCTGGCGCTGGTGGGTGGTCAAAGAGTGGCGTGATCAGTGCCCAGGCGGCTTCCGTCTCATCCCGGCGGTTGAACAAGGTGGAGTCGCCCAGCATACAGTCCAGGAGCAGCCGCTCGT
>JACQHA010000055.1 GCA_016199255.1 Deinococcus sp. | reverse complement strand
CCGGCCGGCCCGAGCCGGGAGCGCTGGGCTTCGAGCTGCAGGTAGGAGCATTCCGGAGCAGGGAAAATGCCCAGGCCCTGGCCGACCAGCTGAGCCGCGCCAACTTCACCACAGTGCTCCGGCCTAGGGGCAACCTGACCTTGGTGCTGGTGGTGGGGCTCCCTGACCGGGAGCAGGCCGAGGCGGCAGTACGCCGATTGGCAGAGCAGTTCGGCCTCCAGGCCTTAGTGCAGGCGGCCCAGGGCTAGTCTTCGTCAGGTAGCTGGTCAGTGGGCGGCGGCCTGAGGCCTTCGCGGTAGAGCTGCAAGGCGAAGCGGTTCTTGGGGCAAAAGTCACAGTAGCGGCCTTCCACCTGACGATGCAGCTCCCGGTCAAAGGTAGGAGCCCACAGCGTCACCCGAAAAAGCTTGCAGTAGGCCCGCTCCCAGATGCCCCGCCTGGTCCAGCGGCGCTCCAGGGCTTCATAGCGGCAGCCTTCCTCCTGGGGGGCATGGCCGTATTCCACCTCGGCCAGGCGCATCAGGTCCGCCAGGCGGCGCCGCCGCACCCGGTAGTAGGCTACAAGCGCCCGGCGCTGCTCCTTGGCCTGCGCCAGCGCCTCCTCAGCCTCCCGCCGCTCCACCACCTCCGGCTCGTCGGGGAACAGGCTCCCCTGGATGACCCGCCGCCTGGGAGCGGGACCGCTGCTGGCTCCACGTCCCATACGCTCCGTCCTTAGGCAGTCTACACTAAATCTCTCCACTCCTCCTACCTCGGCTCTACCCCTTCTTTACCAGCAGCCGCTATCTTGACTGGCAAACGGGAAGCGTTCTGGGAGGTGGCGATGTGGTACTCAGTGCACGGCTATAGTCCCTCTCCTGAACCCTCTGCTCCCCTGCCCCAGGACCGCCCCCCGCCACATCTGGCGCCTTTAGCGGTGTGCCCCAACTCTGATGCCGACCCGCTGGAGCTGGCCCGGGCGATTCTCTTGGGCCAAGCGGTGGCTTTGCAAGTGGTTGGTACCTCCTGGCTGACCACTCCTGAGCAGCTGCGGCAGCTGGGGCACACCACCCTGCGCCTTTACTGCCGCGGGGTGGTGCTGGAGCTGGCCATGCTCTGAATCACTCTCCCCGAGGCCACGTTTACTCATAAGTGATGAGTATGCGTGTCGAGGCCCACTCGGCCTTGCTAGCCGAACTGCAGCGCCGCGCCCAGGCGGCGGGCATGTACCTGGTGGCCAGAATCCAGGACCTGCGGGGCCGGGCTATCCAGTTCAGCCAGGGCCGATTAGAAGAAAGTGCCCGCACCTTCAGCGCGGGAGTGGGGCTGCAGGTGTTCACAGTTTCCGGCCACCATGCCTTTGCAGCAGTAGACGGGTTCGAGCCGGAGCGGGTGTTCCAGGCACTAGCCCGGGCTATAGCGGCGGCCCAGGCCGCGGAGCGAGCCGACTTAGAAGCTAACCAGGCCATCTTCGACCTTTCCCCAGTGCGAGACCAGGTGTCGCCGCCACTGAGCTACGCTTTTGATGGCGTCGGCCAGGCGGAGCTGGAGCAGGCCTTGGGCGAGATCCACCAGGAGATCCAGGGCTATGGCACTGGCCTCAGCGTGCGCAGCGGGCTGGTGGCAGCCAGCGAGGAGTGGCGCATCAGCCGCAGTGACGGCACTGATGTAGCGTTTCACCTGCCCCGCTGCTCCTCAGTGCACCCTTTCACCTATGCTGGTAGCACTCAGACCCACGCCGTGGCAGCGGCGCTGTCTGGGGCATCCTATGATGTGGTGCTAGATAACGGCAAGCGGGCCCAGCTCCTAAAACGCTGCCACAGTGCCGCTTCAAAAGCCCTGGGGCTCCCCCAGGCGCTAGAGGCACCAGCAGGCAGCTTTGATCTGGTGATTGACTATGCCCTGGCCAAAGGCCTGGCACACGAGGCCGTCGGCCACGCGGCTGAGAGCGATGCCTACCAGTCGTCGATTTTGGCCTCAGGGGGCAAGTGGCGCTCGGGCGAGACCCTGGCCAGCGAGCTGGTATCTATTATTGACGAGCCCCGCTTAGGCGATTACGCCTACCAGCCTTATTCCGCCAACGGAGTGCGGCGGGAGCGGGCGGTGATTTTGGACCACGGGGTGCTACGTGACGCCCTGGCAGACGTGTTCACTGCCGGCCGGATCGGGGTGAGGGTGACTGGCGCCGAGCGGGCCCAGAGCTATAGCGATGTGCCCCTGCCGCGCATGTCCAATATCCGCATTGAGCTGGCCGAGGCAGTGCCCATCAATAAACCCATTGAAGAGATCTCGCCCGAGGAGGTGCGTGATCTCTTAGAGCAAGAGGGGCTTTTAAAGCGGCCAGTGTACTATCTCTCGGGCTACAAAGGGGGCCAGGTGAACCCCAAGCTGGGGGAGTTTGTGTTTAACTGTGCCGCTATTTATGAACTCACCCCCAGCCAGGTGCGGCTCATGCGCCCGGCGATTTTCTCTGGCCAAATCACCCAGGCGCTGCAGGCTATTAAAAAGGGCTTCGGCCCATTGCAGCTAGATGCCCAGGGCACCTGCGGCAAGCAGGGCCAGTCGGTGCCCAGTTCGGGTGGCTCTCACTATTTTCTGTTCCTGGAGCGCCATCCCGGGGTGTACCTAGGGGGGGCACGGTGAGGTACCTGGATGCTTTGGAGCAGCGCTTGCTAGCCAGCCGCGGCCTGGCCCACTACCGCCTGACCCTGAGCGAATCCCAGAGCCTGCGGCTGGGCCTAAAGGACAATGCCTTGGGGAGCGTCTACGCCCCACCTAGCTACAGCGCAGCGCGCCAGGGGAGCTTTTTGGTGCAGTGGGACGACGGCCAGCTCTCCCGGGGGAACCTAGATGGCGCCAGCCTGGCCAACTGCGATGCCATCCTGGCGGCGGCCAGAAGCGCTGGGATCGACGATCCAGACGGCACGAATTTCCTGGGACCGCAACAATACCGCGACACCCCACTGTTCTCCCCGGAAACTGCCCAGCTGGTAGAACAGGGCAGCGAGGCGCTGCTCTCCGTGATGCGCCTGGCCCAGCGGCTGGCAGAGGAGTATCAGGTGGAGATTCTCACCGGCGGGGTGGGAGTCTCGTGCAGCACCTCCTGGGTGCGCACCTCCCGCGGCCTGAATGCCACTGAGGAAAGCACTCGCTTCTCCTGGGGATTGAGCTTCGATAGCCTGCTGAGCGAGGGCTACAGCACCCGTGCGCCCCAGGAGCTGGCGGCTATTGAAGAGCGCCTGCGCCGCACCCTGGCGTATTTAGCGCCGCTGCGCCAGGCAGCGGAGCCAGGCCAGGGCCCAGTGCTCTTGCATCCTGCTGCCGCCTGGAGCCTCACGAGCCACTACCTGCTGGGCAACCTCTCGGGCGAGGCTGTCTGCCACCAGCAATCGGCCTTCCGGCAAATTGACTTTGCACAGCGCGCCCTGGTGCTGCACCCGGAGATCACCCTCGGGGTGGACCCGGCCATCCCCATGGGGAGCGACAGTTTCAACTTCACCAGCGAGGGGGTGCCGGCCGGCCCCCAGGACTATGTGCAGCAGGGCCGGCTGGTGACGCCTATCCTGGACCTGAAATATGCCCGGCGCCTGGGCCTGCCCCCCACAACCCCCCCGGCGGGCCCCGAGGGGACCAGACTGAGCGGGCCCAGCGTTGCCTACCAGGACCTGCTCCCAAACCTGGACCGGGCTGTGTTGGTGTTCTCGTTCCTGGGCCTGCACACCCAGGACCGCACCAGCGGTCAATACTCGCTGACGGCGCCCAACGCCCTGGTGATCTTTAAAGGCCAGCTGCTGGGCCGCGCCAAGGCGACCCTGACCGGCAACTTCTTCCAGCAGCTGCGGAATGAGCGCTTCCGCCTCGTGACCTTCCCAGGCCAGCCCTTCCCCGGCATGTGGCTGGAGGGGTAACTTGGCAGCTACTTCTTCTGCTCCAGCCAGCTAGGGACCACGCCGGGCTGGTCTTTGTAGTGGCTGTCCACCCGCTGCGAGTAGTCTACTTCGCACCAGGAATCGAGCTTGTGAACCACTAGCTGGCCAATGCGCTGGCCAGGGTACAGCACTCGTGGCGTGCGGGAGTTGACGTTCTTGAGCTGGAGTGTCAGGCGCCCAGTGAACGAGGGGTCAGCGTAGCCAGATAAAAGGTGTTGGACACCTAACCTGGCCACTGAGGACTTGAGCAGGAATTGCAGGGCGCAGTGGCGGGGGGTACGAATCACCTCTAGGGTTTCGGCCAGGATGAACTCTCCAGGGCCCAGCTCATAGCCACTTTCCCCTACCAGGCTCGGCTCGGTGCCACCCTCAGGAATCACGTGCTGGCCGAAGCGCACATCAATCGAAGCGGGGTTAATGAGCGCCGGGTCAAAGGGCTGGATCATTGCCTGCTCCTCGCACAATTTGCGGATCTGCCAGTCTACGCAGATGGCCATACGCCCCCTCCCAGTATTGGTCCTAGCATAGCGCATGCCGCCGACTGGCACTAGCGCCGCCTCAGCCGGTTGAACCCCTGCCGGCTACTGCGCCCAGAGACCGTACTACTGCGGGGAGCGCCTAGCCGCCTGAGGCCCCGGTCCACCCGTGTTCGCCGGGTAACGGCGCTGCGCCGCGCTGCAAGGCTACTGCGGGAGCGGCTCAGGCTGAGATTGCCCTGGCCCAGGAAGTCTGGGTCGCGTACCACATCCAGACAGCCCACGTTCCCCAGCTCATCCACCAGGCACCCGACGCGATCCAGGCCATCGTCATCCACCACATTGCCCACAGCCTCTGCCTCGTAGATGGGCAGTCCCTGGAAGGCGGCCCGGGCAAACTGGGTAAGCAGCCCATCAGCGACCAGGACGTCATCCTGGCACCAGATGCGCCGCAGCTCGGTGTAGGCACAGTCGGCACGGAAGACGCCATCGTCGTCCACAATGCTGCCTAGTGGTTCCAGGGCAAAAATGCGCTGCCCCTGGAACCGGCTCAACCCCCCGTCCCGGCCCAAAAAAGTGTTGAACTCCACATTCCCTGATCCGAACCGCTCCGAACTGCCCCGGCGAGCGGCCACGCCAGCGGTGGAGCTGCGCACCCCCGGCAGGCGGCCCCGCAGTGAACCCGGGGAGGTGCCCTGGAAACGGTCCAGGCTGCGGAAGCGGGTGTGCCCAAAGGTGGTCCGGCCGCCTACCTGCCGGCCGAAACCGATGCGCGGCCCGGGAGACGTCTGAGCCAGCGCAGTAGCCAGCGTTGCCAGCAATACCACTGCTACTGTAGTGCGCACCACACCACCTCCCCAGCACCCCTCACTGGTTGGGAATACGCAGCCAGAGCAGCTTGAGTTGTCCAAGGGCAACTTTATGCACCATTCCCCTTGACAAACGCATACTCATCCGATACCATGCCACGCATTCTGGCTGCCAGCCACTGCTAGCAGCTGGCCATATACATGTCTTGGTCAATTGTTGACCGGGGTGGGTACCCGGCACAGTTGGAAGGGCAGGTAGGAGAGAGTATGCAGAAGCGGCTACCAGCAGTGTTGCTCTTTACCCTGGTTACCATCAGCCACGTCCTAGCCCAGCCCGACGCTGCACCCCTGCGCTGCGTAGGCGCTGGAGAGCCAGAGACAGTGGTAGATGGCTCCGCCCAGGACTTCATTACCTTGTGCGCCTCGGAGACCACCTTGAGCAGCGATGGCTCCCAGGTCATCACTTTGCTGGCGCTCCTGGTCGACGCCCAGGGGAACCGGCTCCCGGAGGAGACAGTGCGCTTCTCACTGGAGAGCGGCGTAGGGCAGTTGGAGGCCACAGAGCCTGGCAGCGACGTGTTCCTCCAGGCTGGGGGCGATGCCTTTGCCGGCACCCAGGCAGTCACCGGCGTCCCCTTGGGAGACGGCCAGTACGCCGCCCGCTTTCTGGGGGGCAACACTGCCGGGACCGCGCTGGTGCGGGCCATCTGGGTGAGCGCCAATGAACTGGGCCTCGACCGACGGCTGCCTGCGGAGGAGATCACTCTGACCCTCACTGACGTGACTGCGGCAGGGACGCCAATGCTGGCCGGCGGACCGCTCATGCCCCCTGGGACTGTGGACAGTCTGGGAGAGCTAGCTATTGTGGTGGCCAATCCCACCCTGCTGGCCAATGCCCGCGATCAGACCACTGTTGTGGCCTATTTGTTTGACAGGCGCGGCCGGCCCCTGAACAACAAGGCCGTCACGTTCAACGTGGTGCGCGGCACCGGCACTATCAGCGGCGTGGATGGCAACGCCATTATTGCCGACAACGGCCGCTATGCCGCGGTGTACACTGCGGGTGACACCCCCTCGCGGCGTATTGTGGACGCCGCCGGCGACGTGAGCTTCGAGGACAGGGACGTAGTGCGGGCCACTGTTGCCGACGGCACCACCTTCCTCAGCGATACGGTGCAGATCACTCTGTTCGATACTGTGGTGCTCAGAGCTTTCGCGTTCCCCACCGCAGTAGAGCGCACGCCGCCCGGCGCCGGCCCGGACTGGGTGCCTGACCACGCCATCATCATTCTCTCAGTGGTAGATGGCAGGGAGTTCACAGTGCCGGGGTTCACGCCGGACAACCTGGCGGCCGAGGTTATTGCCGGCCCCGGCACCGTCACCGAGATCCAGGAGATCCCCCTGGCCAGCGGCCTGGGCTCTGGAGTGTATCAAGCCACCTACATTGCCGGAGACGCCATTGGCAGAGCTACCGTCAAGTTTACCGACCTCACCTCCAACCACCGGGAGTTTGTCACCGTGGACATTGACGTGGTGCAGGAGGCAGGCACTGTGGATGGCATTGCCATTGACGTGCAGCTCTCGGTGTTCGGCCTGCCGCTCAACGCCGATGGCCAGAGCGAGGGGCTGGTGCTGGCGCAGGTGCTGAACCAGGACGAGAACCCGGTGACCGGCACTCCCCCTGAGTTCCGGGTCATCAGGGGCCCTGGCACCATTTCCGGCGAGGTGCTTGAGCTAGAGGCCCAGGCAGTAGGCGGCGGAACCGGCATTTACGCCACCACGTTCTTAGCCGGCATCACCAACGTGCGGGTGGAGTCAAGTGTGCGGGCCACAGTGGTGAATACCTCTGGCGAGACGATTATTGCCACTGCCCCAGCGCTCCAGGTGCCCAATTTGGGCCCGCGCATTGTAGTATTCCCGCCGCGCCTTCCGGCTGATCAACTGTCCCTGGCCACTATAGATATTATTGACTTCGACGCCAACACCGACCTGCCTGAGGAATTCGCCGACGACCGCTACCTCATTGACATTGGCACCGGCGGCGGCCGCATAGTGCTCCAGCCCAGGAATGACGGCCAGGAGGGCGACCTGGTGGCTGGGGACCACATCCACACTGCTCTGTACCAGGCCGGCGCCGCCTTCCAGGAGGTGGAGTTCATCGTCACCGACACTCTCACTTCCGGCCTGCCCACTGCCCGGGCCCAGCTCACCCTGGGGTCCCCTACGCTCCTTGCCGCTCTGGCCTTCCCCGACCTGCTGGACCCCCAGGAGGCAGCGG